>JAKSBK010000335.1 GCA_022361155.1 Pseudomonadota bacterium | reverse complement strand
GCGGGGTTGTCACTGACGCTCATGGTCAGCTCGCCCTGCGGTCGTGACAGTCGTCCTGCGAGATGCAGGATGCGCTGACGAATCGTGCCGAGTTGGTCGAAACGCCACGAGGCAGGTCGCTTCGATAGCGTGCCGCGTTGTTTCGGCACAGCCTGCATTTGCAGCTCACGACCGAGGTTGTGCGACAGCAGTGATGCCATGGTGAAGATCTGGTTGCCGTGCAAGGTGCGTGTGGCGACGAGGTCAAGCCCGCTGTGTTGTTTGGCCTCGCCGAAGATCTTTTCTTGCGGTTTGGCCTCGCCGAAGATCTTTTCTTGCGACCTGACCCGGGCCGACCCGACCCGAGTTGGCGTCCGCCGGCGTGCGCCGGCAAGCGCTGCACGCTCAGCGTTTGGGTTCGTGTACCTTTGCCGCACCGTTGTACGGTTCCGGCCCATCAGGAGCCCGTCCTTGCGCGACGAAGCCGGCTGGTGACCGTGGGCTCCAGCTGCGAGCCGCCACCGCCGCACCGCCCGCGGATATCCCCATGCCTCAACGCGGGTCGGGTCGTCCCCCTCTTGGCATCCGTCATGAACTATCTTTACCAGATGGTTGGTGCGCCTCCAGCTAATTCGTTTCAGTACTCTTTTGGCACGCAGGGGTGTATACCTTGCATGGGGTCGCGTAAGGGGTACTGCGTCTGGCTTCGTAATACGGGGCAGTGTGGAACGCCGGCGGGGGCCGTCTGCGACTGCGACATCAACGAGTGGAACATGCTCATGCTGAACTTCCAGGGAGACCCTGACTTCCAGGACGGGGCTCCGGGCCCTGGATACGTGGGGGTCTCGCTGCTGGAGATTGGGAAGGAGCGGCCAGAAGCGACGAGAGCTCGCGGCAACAAGCTGCGGGACGAAAAGGTCGAGGGCTGGAAGCGGCCGCTACTTCAGGAGACGCGGGAGCACCGGATCAAGCGGATAAGACAACAGGTGAAGGAGCTGAAGGACCAGGGCTCGAGGAGGTTCGTGACTTGCGGGTCAGCGAGGACGGTCTGCGCGTTTGGTTGGTGGAGAAGGACGGCAAGCCACGCAGGTAGCCGTATTTAGGCGTCGGGTCAAGATGATGCTCTTGACGCGACGCCTTGGCCCGAGGGCTGAGGAGTTTGGGTAATGGCGCCGGTCGTCGACAACGTTACACGATGATGATGCGAGAGGGCGGTACAGCAATATTGTTTAAGGGGGCTGCCAGGCGGCTCAGCAGGGACAAAGGAAGGATCATGTGGCCTAGCTTTCTTACTGGTGGGCGCCATCCCGTGGTGGCGGTAGCAGCTGCTTTCTTGGGAACCATTGCATGCAGCAACGGTGCACAGCCGGTTTCGGGCGCAGCAATTGCAGGTATCCCTTCTGCAGGTATCCCTTCTGTCGGAGGTATGTTCCCGTCCGGTGGGGGCATGTTTCCGTCTGTCGGAGGCATGTTCCCGATTGGGGGAGGCAGGCTGCCGCCTGTACAGTGTATGGCTGGCTCGATCGTTTCGTATACGCTCCACCAGCGGATGTTGAGGCCTTGCCTTTCGGGCAGCTGCGGAAAGGAACTGTGCGCGGAGGACGAGAGCTTCATACGCACGACCGCGAGCAGCAATGGAGCATGGGAGTTGGGAGTGCTCTATGCGGTATGTGCGCGACTTGATAGAATGCCGCAAATTGCCCTCGGAGGGAGTGGATGGGTACCGAACATGGGAGGGGGGCCGGGCATGAGGGGGCCAGACTTGTGGGGGCCACAGCAGGGGGCGCGACTTGTGATCGAGGGTCTTGGTTCGGTAACGCCAACCGGGCAAATCCTAGGCCAACCGCGAATGGAGCCCATCAATGGCACAAGCGATCTGCAGCGTTGGTCGTACGAGCCGAAAGACGTGTCGGTGAGCCTTGACGGCGTTCCGCTCGAGCTCGCGGAAGTGAACCTGCTCTTGGGCGCCCTGCTTTTGGGCGCCGCCGGTCCTACCATTCCGTGCGGGAGCTGTACCCCCATTCCGTGCGGGAGCTGTACAGGAGGTATCGATGCGCGAACGAAGGCAGGGGCGCGGCTGATAGCGCGCTGGATTCCCAGAAATAGGACTCACTTGGAACGAGCCTGTCTGGCACCAATGGATGTGGATTTGAGCGTGTCGCTTGTGACGCCCTGAGAGAACGGGCCATGGCTCTGAACCATCCCCTCAAAACGGCCGACCCGACCTGGGTTGGGGGTGGGGCGGGCCGGGCGGGCGACCCGACCCGCGTTGAGGCTTGGGGATATCCGGGCGGGTGCGGCGGTGGCGGCCAGGGGCGCGAATACGAAGGGCCAGCTGGGCAACGGCACGAGGACGAGTGCCAGCACCCCTGTCGCAGTCACCGTGGTCAGCGATATCGTCGAGGTCTCCCCCGGGTGCGAGTGCGGCGCACACGTGCGCGCGTCTGAGCACGCGCCAGGTCAAGTGCTGGGGCGACAACTTATTGTCTCACCTTGGGTGGGTCAAAACCCTCGCCTTCCAGGCGACAGCTTTCAGCATGATGGTGG
>JAKSBK010000334.1 GCA_022361155.1 Pseudomonadota bacterium | reverse complement strand
GTCCCCGACTTGCGCTTGCCCAACCGGAGCTGGATGGCGAGCCTCGGGTCGCGCCTTGAACTGCCAGCTTTCGCGGGGATTTCGCTTCACCAAGAGTGCTGAGCTCGAGACTAGCGCCTGGCGCGCGAGCGCTTTTTTGAGCGCGGGGAGCGGCCGGTGTCGTAGACGACGAGACAATCCGGACAGTCGCCGAGCAGCTGCAGCTCGGAGCCCGCCAGCGAGCGATGCCAGCGGCGGTCGACCGGGCCCGCCAGCTTGGCATCGGGGAGGCACTCGACCTTCCCACAGCCGCGGCAGGAGAAATGCGGATGCAGGTGCGGACCGTCGTCATCCCCGCGCGCGGTGTAGCGAGCGATGCCACCTACTTTGCTGGCGACGCGCGCGAGATCCGCTTCCACCAACTTCAGGAGATTGCGATACACGGTCGCCTGATCCCAATCCTCGGTTCCGATGGCCGCCGTAACCTCCGTGTAGGACAGCGGCTTGTCCGATGCGGCCAGCAGGCGCAGCACGGCCACGCGCGGGGCGGTCGCTCGTAGACCAGCCTCGCGAACTCGCTGCTTCGCATCCTCGCGTGAGAGGCTCGGCATACGGTGACGCTAGCGCTTCTGGGTTGCATCTGCAATCCGGGATCGGCCGTACCTCGTTGAAATTGGGTGTGCAGAGCTGTCCTCGGAATTGCTATTGCAAGTACATTGCGAGACTGCCCGGCGCTCCCCCAAGCTCCATACACGCCAGTTCCTCTCTACCCCCCCTCTCCCTTGCGGCCGCGGTGTCGGGCGAACCGTTACAGCGCCGCTCCCCGCTGACCATTCGACGGCGGGCGTCTTGGGCGTCGGGTCGGATCGGCTTCGAGGCGGGATGAATCGGAGTCGAAACAGCCGGCTCTACGCTGACCCGGCGCCTAACGTTCGGGGGCGGAGCTCTCGCCCCAGATCAAGAGGGCGCCCGGGGGATCCCCGGCCGGACCCGTCGACCCGGATTGGAATCGGCTCGTACCGAAGGGGGCCGCGCGGTCAGACCGGGTTGCCGCCGCGGGGGGGAAGGATCGCATTTGTCACAATGGACTTGCATTTGTCCTTGATTTGCGTGTAGGAGCGAACCAGGTGCGCGACACGCTGAAGTCAGCGCACCAGCGAAAGCGGAATGAAACGCAGGCCCCACGGAGCTCGGCGAGCCCAGGATGGCGGGCGTCCGATTGGGCTCGGAGTTGGTGACCCATGCAGGCAAGCACGCTGTGCAGTTGTCGTACGACTCGTGCTGCTTTCGTTGCTCGGCACAGGGCACAGCGCGCGCGCTCGCTCACGCGGTGGCTGCCTGACGCGTCCGTGGTGGCTTGTGGGCGGCGCGCTACTCATCGTTTGTTGCGCAGGCGAGGATCCGGCGGGGATGCCCCCAACCATGACAGCGCAGCCCGACGCTCAAGTCGCCCGCCCAGCCGCCCATCCTGTCCCGGATGCAACGACCCCGCCAAGGGCCAGACCCGGTCTGCCACCGACCGTGGTTCCCTTGTCGGCCGGGACAACTGGCAGCAAGCCAGACTCGGGCGCTCCGCCTCCCGAACCGACGTCGGGATGCCCCAAGACGTGGCGCAGCGGTCACGGAGACATGTTCGTCGAGTACGAGCAAGCAACTGACACGTTGAGCGTCAAGTTGCGAAGCCATCTGGCGTACCCACCGCCTGCGAACGCGGGCCCGGAGCCGGTGCATGAGCCCGCCGACGTGTGCATCATCGTCCCCTACAGTTCATACGAGAGCGTGCAGGCCGCGGGCGGACGCCCCGGATCGGACGCCTTCGCACCGCTGGGTGTGGCTGCTGCGGAGAGCTTCTGGCTGCTGGAAACACGAAATCTGGCCGCAGCGCAACCCTTCTTTGGCGTTTCGACGCAGGGAGTAGCAGCTACCGGAGCGGTTTCGGGCACGCTGCGGCTTGAAGTTCAGGCTGCGCCACCGGCGAACGGGCACTTGTCGGTCTTCAGAATCGTCGGCATCACGCCGACCTTCGCTGTGTCCACGAGCACGCCCGCCCAAACCAGTTCCGGCAAGTCCGCACTGGAACTGCCCCCAGCAACACACGAGCACTACAACTGGGCGTTCTCCCACGCGGGGCGTTACGACGTGAGCATCGTGGCCGAAGCGCAGACACCCGATGGACTTGCCCTGCGGAGCGAACCGGCGCACTTCCGCTTCGAGGTGGAGCCGGACCCGGACCCGGGTACTATTCTCGAAGCGAGGGGAAGGGGCCGGTAGATAGCGGGAGCGCTCGCCTCTCGGCAAGAAATGCAACTATTCGACATTAATGCAACTGGATACCCCTTGCAAATGACTTGCATTAATGCCATGAGTCGACGGTGCTCGCCACCTCGGAGGACATAATGCGCAACCACGTACGCTCGCACCATGGACGCTTGCTTGTATGGGCCCTGACGGGGATTTCGGTGCTCATGGCACCGGGCTGCAGGGAGAACGACGGCGGCAACGCTATCGGTCGCGTCTTGCTCGCCTTGCAGCTGCCAACCGGTACGCTGCTCGACCAGCTGTCGCTCACCGTGACCGACTCCGGGGGCACCAGCGTGCTCACGCGCACGCTCGACGTGAGCCATGAAACCTCCTCGATCCAAACCCAGCTTGGGCTACCCGCGGCGACCGGCTACAGCCTCGGCCTGTCGGGCACGGCGGCCGACGGCACCAGCTGCGAAGGCAGCAGCCCCTTCGACATCGTGGCGGGTCAGGTGACGATGGTGAGCATCACGCTGCAATGCTTCAGCAACGGCGGGGCACCCTTGGGGGCCGTACAGGTAACGACCTCGGTGCCTAGCGCGGTAATAGAGTGTCCGACGATCGCGTCCTACACCGTTCACCCGCTGGCGGCAGACGTGGGCGGCGCGGCGATCCAGCTAACGGGCACGGCCAGCTCTGGCACGCCCGCCATGTCCTGGACTGCAAGCTCGGGCATGCTCGCCAGCGCCAGCAGCGCGGACACCACCTTCACCTGCACCGAGGCGGGCGCCGTGACACTGACCTTGACGCTAACCCAGGGCTCCTCCTGCTCCCACTCCGAATCGCTCACGGTGACCTGCAACGCAGCTGCACCGGACGGCGGCATGACCGACAGCGGCATGGCCGACGGTGGCATGGCCGACGGCGGCGCTGCCGCGCGCAGCGTGTACAGCGCAGGACACGGCGATCTGGCGATGGAGTACGACGCGAACACCAACGCGTTGAGCGCATCGATACACCTTGAAGGCGCGACGCTGGACGGCATGGTAAGCAACGCCATACTAGGGGTCGGCGAGGTGGAGATCCTCACTACGGCCACCTTTACTCGCCCGTCCATGGACAGCGGCTTCTTCGCCAATCTGTGCGTCAACGAGGGCTCGACCGTCCATTGGCTGCCCCAGGGCAACAGTAACGCAGCAACGTGTGGCGTTCCTTTCATGGGTCTCGCCGTGGAAGTGCCTGCCGGCACCTTCACGGGCGATCAACTGAGCCTGCAGCTCCTATCCGTCTCCTCGCCAAGCGGGCAGGGACACTATGCGATATGGAAGGACGGCTTCCCGCCGGTCTTTGGCGCGGCTAGTTGCGACGGCATAGCTGCCGGCGACGCGCTGACGCTCTCGATCGGACACGACCACTTCAACATGGGCTTCAGCGAAGTTGGCACGTGGAGCGTGGATTACCGCGTCTCGGGTACGCTCGTTTCGGATAACACCACGGTTTCACACGACTTCAGTCTGCAGTACGTGACGCAAGAGGTCACGCCCGCCTGCGGCAACTAGCCCGCCCCCGCAACTAAGGCGTCGGGTCAAAATAACATCGCCACTTCGATTTCGATCCATCCCGTCCAGCGGTGTTGCGCCGCCTTCGAATACAGGGAGTATTCGCGCGACCCGGGCGCCTCAAAGCCGACCTGGAGATGTTATTTGACCCCGACGCCTTGGGCGTCGGGGTCAAATACTCGCACTCGAAGGGGCTGCCCAGGGCGTGCGCGCAGGCGTGCTCGAGCACGGGCGCCGAGCACGGTCTGGCACCGGCCGCCGGAGAGTATTGCAGATCAGATTCTAATGCGAGGAGCATGCGCTAGACGGCTCGCTGGCGAGTCCGCTTCTGCCGGGGGGGTGCGTGATGTGGGCAGTGCGTGATGTGGGCAGTGCGTGATGTGGGCAGAGGGAGTGTCGACCCGCCCGAAGCGGGCCGACACTCCCCAAGAAACATCCGGCGTCCTCGCCACGCGACCAAGTGAGATCGGATGGCACCGCATAGCCGCCGGTATGTCTACCCGTGTTACTACCTGCCGCAGGAAGGTAGTCGGTCCTCTAGCAAGTAGTTAACGCTGAAGGCGCTGGAGACGGTTCCTCCGTAGTGAGCCGATGCCCTCTGTATCGTGTTGCTGCTCTCATACGGACTCCATTCATTGTGCGTACCCGGGCGTGAGTGATCGCTCCCCTACGGGCCCAGTGCGGACGCTTTGTTGCGGACGAAGCTATACAAGACTTAGCTACATTTGCAAGTCAATTGCGATAAGTGGCCATCGGTCGCTTGATGCGAATTGCTGCGGGCACGGAACGCGGTGTTAGCCGATACCCGTCTGCTAATCGCTACAGTGCCGACAGCTCCATAATTCTGGAGCGAGATACCGATCGACTGTCGGGCTCCGCCATAGCAGGCGTGCACGCGTTACTGGCGAGAGGACGTCTGGCTGGACGCTATAACAAGGGACTTGCATGTTCAATCGACATGCATTGATCTACATCCTCACCCCGACTTCGGGACATCATGGAGCGCTTGGCACCGTAACCGTTCACCTGGGTGTTCGCCTCGACGACGGCTTCCCAGGCGGTCTTCTGGGCGGCTTTCGTCCTCGGCCTCGCCCTGCGAAGTACCAAAAGTACTCCTCGGGCGATTCCTGCGGGCGCGCTCGCCCAGAAAACCGCCTGAAAACCCGACTTCCAGGGGCCTGAACGGTTACTTGGCACCATCCCAGAACGCAACTCCGCACAGTGGTCAGCAGCCTGGAGCCCTCCGAAACAACCGGCAAGACCGTCGCGTATCTCCTCAGCGCGCGCCAGCCGGGACAGCCCAAGCTGGAAACGTGGCGGCAGACGGTCGCGGACCTCGAAATGACGCGCGGAAGCATCCGCTGCTTGCCATCGCTGTGTTGGCGGCACGCCGTTCTCTACGCGGCGTCACCGTCCGCCGACCGATGAGTGCCCAGCATGCAACCGGCCTCGCCGCAGCAGG
>JAKSBK010000333.1 GCA_022361155.1 Pseudomonadota bacterium | reverse complement strand
GACACTTCACACGCGACGAGGTCGAGCGCATGTGTGGACGTCGCGGTGTCGACGTCCTCCTGCTTCACGATGCACCCGGCGGCGTCGAGTTCACATGGCGCAGGGCTGACGGCTCGGTTCGGCGTCGCTACCAGAGCGAGGCCGAGGGTCTTGCGCAGGCCGTGGTCGGAACGCGGCCACGGATCTGCTTCTTCGGCCACCACCACGCGCGCGTCCATACGGAGGTCGCCGGCATCCAGTGCAGGACTGCTGGCGCTTCTGAAGGGCTTTCCCGGGCGCAAGGCCTCGATCCTGCGAGCCCTGGGGGCCTGTCGGGCGCTGCAGGCGGGCCCCGTCATCCAGAAGGAGCTCGGCGGCGACGACGTGGCGGCTGCCGCCAAAGCTTTGGGGCAAATACCCTACCCCAAGGCCTACGCGACGCTGCTGGGAATGCTCAAACGCGACCCCGACATCGACTTCTCCAGACCCAGCGTGGTCAACGAGATGGCGTTCCTGACCCGACGCGCCGCGATCGTTGGCCTCGCCTACTTTGGAAAGCCTGACCCTAAGGCCATCGGCGAGTTCGTCACCATCATCGAGGACGCCGAGGACGACTATCGCCTGCGCAGGCAGGCAGGTCAGACGCTCGGCCTGATTGCGGACGATGCGCTCAGGGCGACTATCCTGCAGAAGATCACAGATGCCAATCTAATAGCAACGAGAACGATAACTACAACCTCATCTCGGATGGCATGTTCGAATCCGGACAGGTGTGGCGGCGCCTTCGTGTTGCCGAGATCCTCAGGCACGGCGACGACGAGGCTTCCTATTCCTACGCTTGGCTGGGCTTCACGAGTCGCCTGGCGGCGGGCTGGGACGGGGCCCCGGCGGCTTGTCCGTGCGGGCCATACGCGAGCGCATATACGGGACCCTGACGTCTTCGGACGATCCTGAGCTGCGTAGAATCGCGGCAGAGGCGCTCGCGGCCATCAACGAACCCGGCCTGCTCCTCGCGGCACGAGACAGCCAGCAACGCGGCGCCCAAGAGGCGCGCCAGCTTCTTCTTCGGCTCGATCGGCCCCACAAGACCTAGCTGCATGACGGTGCAAAAGTAGGGGAGATTTTTCCATGATTTCGGCGGCCGGATAGTCTGGGCGGTCACCGAAGCTGCGCTTTTTCGTGGGACCGAGCCCGAGGCCGAGAGCGAGAGCGAGTTCGGAGGTGGCGAGCTGACCACCGTCCAGAAGCGCGGGATCGAAGGAATGGCAACCGGTTTGACCCGACGCCTAAGGCTTGGGCTTCGGGATGCCTTTCAACTTGCCCTGATGTTCGATCACGAAGATGGTATCGATCGGATCGAACTGGATCCCGGCGAGTGTGAGCGCAAGCTGCTGACCCGCTTGAAAGGGCACCGCGGCTCCCGTGGACTCGAGCTTGACCGCGGTGACGTTGCCCGTCACGGGCACCTGCAGCTGCCCGGCAATGCCCGTGGGGTCAAGCACATGCAGATACGAGCGGGTGCCATCGTGCATGTGGGTCATCACGCCCCATTTTTGTTCGGCCATCGGCCCCCCGCGCGTCTTGTAGAGGGTATGGCCCTTCTGGGAGGTCCACTCACCCATGCCTTGCAGGCGCTGAACCACCTCGGGCTGAAACTTCCCATCCGGCGGCGGCCCGACGTTCAGCAGTAGGTTTCCATTGAGTCCCGCGGCACGAACCAGATAGTGAACCAACGCCTTCACGGACTTGAAGTTGCTGTCCATCGCGTTGTAGCCCCAATGGCCGTTCATCGTATCCACAGATTCCAACGGATACGGCGACACGTCCGCGATGTTGGCTCCATACGTGTTGTGGCCCGGCAGGTCGCGCTCGAAAACTTGAATATCCTCGCCAAACTCGGGCACGGAGAAACGGTTGTTGCCAATCATGGAGTGAGGCAGCGCATTGTGGATCAAGTCGTAGGTCTCCTTGAGTCGCCAATCGACCCCGGTCTTGTGGTCCCAGACCCCATCGAACCACCAACTCGACACGGGCCCGTACTCGCCGCTCGCCAATTCGGCAATCTGGCTATTCATGTAGTCGATGTACTTGTTGAAGTCGCCCGAGTTGGGACGGCCCGCGTTGTGGCCCGTCTTGCCGCGCGGGAAGTAATCGAGATGATGCCAGTCCAGATGCGAATGGTAGAGACCAAAGGCGATCCCTTGCCGCTGGCACTCGATCGCGAGCATTTTGATCACATCCCTCTTGTAGGGCGTGCGATCGATGATGTCGTAGTCGCTCACCTTGGAGTCCCACATGGCAAAGCCGTCGTGGTGCTTGGTGGTGATGACCATGTAACGCATGCCCGCGGTCTTGGCCACGCTCACCCACTCCTGTGGATCGAAACGAACCGGGTTGAAGCGATCGGCCAGCTTTTCGTAGTCGAGGATCTTCCAGCCGCGATGCTCCATCTCCCACTCGTGCTTGCCCACCACGGAGTAGATGCCCCAGTGAAGGAACATGCCGAACTTGGCGTCTCGGTACCATTCGTACGCCGCTTTGGAAGCGCGCAAAGTGGTGCCATCGGTCTGTGGTGCTGTGCCGTGATGCTCGTAGCCGCGCAGGTAGTAGGGCAGACCGGGCACCGTGCCGGCAGCGCCGCCCATGCCAAGGCCCGCCATGCCCATACCCGCCAAGCCGCCGGCACCGACGCCCATGCCGGCAACGCCGCTGCCAGCGACGGGGGCTCCAACCACACCCGCTCCGGCCGAAACGCCAGCAGAGGCCATTCCGGCACCCCCTGGGGAGCCTCCTGTGCCGGCTGCTACACCGCCGGGGGGCAACGGCGGAGGCCCGTACGCGGGAGGTGTCGAGGCGTCCGAGCAGCCTAGCAAGAGGGCCGCTGCAAGTAGGCTTACGCCCGCTTTGTCCCGCATGCCATACCAGGCGTCGATCCGCATTTTGCCTCAGTTCTTGTTTCGCGGGACGAGGCAGGTGCCAAACCGGCTCAGCTAGGGATCGCGCTGACGCCAAGCCCCGACGCGTCCGTGACCCGCAGTGTACCACACATCGAGCGCAAAGCCGCCCAAAGCGACATCGGCCGCAAGATCGAGGCTCCCATCCAAGTCCAGGTAGCGCGTGGCCGGCGCCGACCCGACCCGAGTTGGCGTCCGCCGGCGTGCGCCGGCACTTTCGCCACAACGGGTCCACCGGTAGCGTAAGTGTGCGAAATGAGCTGGGGTGGTGTCCGGCACGCTTGGTGCGGTGTGCGAAGCATGACGCAACCACGCTACATCGTCCCTGGAATGACCGTGATGGTCACGCGCCGCACGCTGCGGCGCACCCACCTGTTTCGTCCAGACCCCGAGCTGACCGAGCTCTACCGGTATTGCCTGGCCGTTAGCGCGCAGCGGCACGGGATACGTTTGCACGCGGCGATCCTGATGTCATCCCACCATCATCTGGTGCT
>JAKSBK010000332.1 GCA_022361155.1 Pseudomonadota bacterium | reverse complement strand
TGGAAGAGAAGTGGGGTGTTTCCGCGGCGCCGGTGGCTGCCGCCGTGGCTGCCGTCCCCGGCGCTGCAGGCGCCGAAGCCGAGCCCGAGCAAACTGAGTTCACCGTCGAGCTCACTGCTTTCGGTGACAAGAAGATCAACGTCATCAAGGTAGTGCGCGAGATCACCCAGCTCGGTCTCGCGGATGCGAAAAAACTGGTAGAGAGCGCACCCAAGGCCCTGAAGGAAGCGGTCTCCAAGGAGGAAGCCGAAGAGCTCAAGAAATAGCTGGAAGAAGTTGGCGCTTCGGTCACCATCAAGTGAGGATTCGATTCAGCTCGTGTCCGCCCGCGGCACAAGCCTCTGCATTCAGCTCGTCACCCCGGCTCGCTGCGAGGGCAAGCTACACCCTTGCGCGCGCCGTTCGCCCGATCTGTCATGTGTGTCGGGGTCAAGGGCCCGCGGAAGAACGACTCATCCATTTCGCCGGTTCTGACCACCGCTGGCTATGTTGCTCCTGCTCGAAGTATCCCCAAGACTCCTCGTCGTCGCGCCTCGCCAGGGGCGCCCGGTCCTCACCGAAACACACGAGTTATTCTTCCGCGGGCCCTAACAGTGTCCTGGAACAGAGATTCCTCGGATAATCGTCGCAGACGAAAAAGGCGCTCCAAGCTGCAACCGAAACGAACGCTGGAGAGTTGTGGCTGAGCTCTTGAAGCCCGCATGGCAATGCCCCGGCCACACCTGGTGCGAAAAAGGAAGGCGGCGACCAGATGACGGTCCTTGCATGGGTCCGGTTAGTGAGGAATCGAACGAGGCGTACGGTGGATGCAGAGAACAAGAAGGTCGCGACCCTGACACGCCGCAGCAACTGCGACCCTCGATCACCTACGACATCAACACGCCGAATGTCCTGCGCGCCAGCAGCGGAGAGCCGAACCTGAGGCCCTTCACGGCAAACAACTTCGACCTGTCGTTCGAGTGGTACTATGAGGACGCCAGTTATCTTAGCCTGGCGGGTTTCATCAAGCAGGTGGGCAACTTCATCGTCGAGAGGGTGGAGAAGCAAACCTTCAATCTGGCAAGTGGACCGTATATCTACGACATACGCCGCCCGAGCAACGGAGAAGCAGCCAACGTAAGGGGAGTCGAGCTCTCCTGGCAGCACGACTTTCGAAGGCTTCCGGCTCCCTTCGATGGTATCGGGGTGCAGGCGAACCTCACCTTGGTGGATAGCAACGCCAAGGTGGAACTTGACAATGTCACCGAGACCTTTGCGCTCGAGGGGCTCAGCAATACGCGAAACCTGGTGCTCTACTACGACAAGGGCGCCCTGCAGCTGAGAGCAGCGCTCAATCAACGCGGAGACTTTCTGGAGAGCATCTCGGGCAGAGGGGGAGAGCCGGTATTCGTGGAGGGTTATACCCAGATCGATCTGTGCGGGAGCTTCGCGATCACCGAGAACTTCACGGGCTTTTTCCAGGCCATCAACGTCACCGATGCACGCATTCGCAAGCACGGTCGGTTTGCCAACCACTTCTTGGAGCTCAAGGATACGGGGGCGCGTTATGCGCTAGGAATCAGGGCCACGTTTTAGCAGGAGAGGTTCCAGATGAAGCTAACCAGAAGAAAGCTCCTCTTGCTGGCAGGCAGCGCCTCGGGCGCCCTGGCTGCGGGTTGCGGGGCCCGCGGCAACAGACCCTTGGGCCCCGGCTCGTCCACCGCAGGGCCAGCCACTGGCTCGGGTGGCAGCGGCGGGGCAGGCCTCGGCGGCTCGGGTGCTGGGGGTGCCGGCTTCGGCGGTACGGGAGCGGGCGGCAGCGGCGCCGGGGGCACCGGGTTCGGGGGTGCGGGCGCCGGCAGCGGGGTCGCAGGCACGGGAGCGAGCGGCAGCGGCGTTGCAGGCACGGGCGCTGGGGGTACGGGCGTCGCAGGCACGGGAGCGAGCGGCAGCGGCGTTGCAGGCACGGGTGGGTTCGTACCGGGCTTGCCTGTTCCGACGCCACAACAGCTCGCGTGGCAGGATCTCGAGCTAGGGCTCTTCATCCACTTCGACATGGCGACCTATACGGGCGCCACCAAGCCCCGGATGTCCGCGGACCCGAACCTCTACAACCCCAGGCTGCTCAATACGGATCAGTGGCTGGAGGTGGCGAAGACCATGGGCGCCCAATACGCCGTGTTCGTCGCCAAGCACTGCACGGGCTTCTTGTCGTGGCAGAGCAACGCCTATCCCTTCGGCGTCAAGCAAAGCGCTTGGCGCGGCGGCACGGGCGACGTGGTGCGTGAGTTCATCGCGTCGTGCAACAAGTACGGGATCAAGCCGGGGCTGTACTCGAGCGTTACCTGCAATGCGTGGTGGGGCGCGGACAATCCCGGGACCATCCAGTGGGGAAACAAGACGCAGGCCGACTACGCCAGAGCCAACGAAGCCATGGCGACCGAGCTATGGTCGAACTACGGTCCGCTGACGGAAATCTGGCTGGACGGCGGCGCGCTCCCGCCTTCGAAAGGCGGTCCGGATCTCGTGCCGATCCTGGAGCGGCATCAGCCCGACGCCATCTTCTTTCAGGGCCCCAAGCCTGGCGGAGTTCGTTGGATCGGCAACGAACGGGGCGTGGCCGCCTACCCGTGCTGGAGCACCGTTTCCAAGCTGAACGACCCTGGAGCAGGCGATCCCAACGGCAAGATCTGGAATCCCGGAGAGTGCGACGTGCCCTTGCCCGGCTACGAGTGGTTCTGGCATGGAGAAGCCACTCCAGGTTGGGCCACGCCACAGCAACAAGCGGACACGCTGCCGAAGCTGATGGACATGTACTACCGGTCGGTGGGCCACAACTGCAACCTCTTGCTGAATGCGACGCCCGACGCCACGGGTCTGATCCCGGAAGTGACCCTGGCACACTACATGAACTTCGGAAACGAGATCCAGAGGCGCTTCGGCACCCCCGTTGCGGAGACCCAAGGCGACGGCGAGGTGCTCGAGCTCACGCTGCCCGTGCCTTCGGACATCGACCACGTCATCATCATGGAAGCCCTCGCGTATGGGGAGCGCGTCCGTGCCTATACCGTGGAAGGCCTGGTGTCCGGCAACAACTGGCAGAAGCTCTCCGACGGCGTTTCCGTGGGACACAAGCGGATCCAGTCGTTTCCTCGGGTTCGCGTCGCCAAGGTCCGCTTCACCGCGACGCAGAGCACCGCTGTTCCCAAGATCCGCCGCCTGGCCGTCTTCAACGTGGCATAGCCAAAGCTCCGGTGATCGCCACCACGGGCGCGCTCGCCCAGAAAACCGCCTGAAAGCGCCAAGAGGAATGGAGGGCTGTTTCGCTGATGTCCAATCCGTTCGATGTCTGCGTGGTCGGGCATGTCACCCGGGATCGGATCGTCATTGGCGATCGGATGCGGGACCAGGCGGGCGGCGCTGCATACTATGCTTCGGTTGCGCTACGCCGACTTGGCCGGCGGGTGGCGGTCGTGACCAAGGTGGCACCCGAGGACGCGGTGTACGGGCTCAGCGAGCTCGAGGCGGAGAGAATCGACGCGTGGTGCATGGACAGCGCGGCCACGACGCGCTTCGAGAACATCTATCCCGATGGCAACCTGGGGCGCCGCATCCAGCGGGTGACGTCGGTGGCGGATCCGTTTTTCGCGGCCGATCTGGGCGCAGTTCAGGCGCGGTTTTTCCACCTCGGCCCGCTCACGAAGCGGGACATGCCGCTCGGGTTTCTGCAGGCGGCTTCCGTGAGAGGCAATGTCAGCCTTGACGCGCAGGGCCTGGTAAGAAGCGTGCATGGCCATGAGGTCAAGACCACGGCATGGTGCGAGATGGAGCAAGGGTTGCGGTTCGTGGGCGTGCTCAAGGTCAACCTGGAGGAGGCGCGTTTCCTGACGGGCGAGCACGACCCTGAAAAGGCTGCTCGCCGACTCGGAAGGCTGGTGGGGCGAGCGCCGCACGAGACGCTGGTCACGCTTGGAAGGCGTGGCAGCCTCGTTTACTCGGCCGATCGGCTCTACCACATCCCGGCGGCTCGCCCGTCCGAGGTGGTCGATGTGACGGGGTGCGGCGACACCTTCTTCGCCGCCTACCTCCACTACCGGCTTGGCTCCACAGATGCGGAGCAGTGCGGCCGATTCGCTTCCGTAGCGGCGACACTGGCCCTCGAACACTTCGGGCCGTTTCGCGCCACACAGCAGGCCTTGGAAGCCACAGCGCACAGTAGCTCGTGGCTGCCGGCGCCGTGACCGCACTGCGACCTCGGCTTCCGTAGGCACAGCGGCACCAGGTCTGAATATGCGCTGTAGCCATAATATTTTAGCATGAATGCATTTCTAGTCCTGAAGTGCCAACGGCCGCGCAAGAGCTGGCTGCAGGTCCGTTGCGTGCCGAGCGCAGGACTCGCCCGCGTCCTGATCGCGAATGGTCGACATTGTTGCGGCTATTGTCGTATTTTCGGCGTTCGCAGTAGTTGTCGACAACGACGTGAACACCAAGCGATTTCCCGCTAACGTTGTTAGGCCTACACACCTGGGGCACCTTGTTTTAGCAAGAGGAACGATGGTTGATCACATGCCCGCTGAGTCTCACAGAGTTGTTTCCGCGCTCCGAGTCCGAGCCGGTTTGTTGCCGTCGATGGCTGTAATGGGTCTGGCTGTCCTGCAGAGTTGGGCGGTCAGGGCGCAGGACAGCTCCGACGAGAGCGTTGCCGGCGCTTCCGAAGGAGCAGCCGCGGGCGACACGGTCTCCAAGCGAGAAGCCGTCGTGATCGGGCCCAGCGAGCAACAGGAGCCGCCAACCGAAGAGATCATGGTTCGGGGCATCAGGGGCAGCCTGCAGCGCTCGATGGACGTCAAGCGCCATGCCAGTGCGATCGTCGACGCCATCGCCGCACAGGATCTTGGAAAGTTTCCGGATCAGAACGTGGCCGAATCGCTGCAGCGCATCGCGGGCGTGTCCATCGATCGCAACGGTGGCGAGGGTCGCTCTATCACGGTGCGCGGCCTCGGCCCGCAGTTCAACAGCACGCTCTTGAACGGGCGCACCGTCGCCACCGAGACCTTTGGGCGCCAGTTCAGCTTCGACATGCTGGCAGCCGAGCTCATCAGCGGCGCCGAAGTCTACAAGTCGCCCATCGCCCGGCTCCAGGAAGGCGGCATCGGCTCGACGATCAACATCAAGACCGCCCGACCGCTCGACTTCAGGGGATTCAACGCCCGCCTGAGAACCATGGGCCTCTTCGACACCAACTCAAGGAGCATCACGCCGCAGGTGTCAGGCTTGGTCAGCAACACGTTCTTGGACGACAAGCTCGGCGTCTTGCTCTCGTTCTCGCACCAGCAGCGCAAGGCGCGGGTCGACAACATCGGCACGGCGAACTTCAACGCCAATCAGAAGCTCACGTTGGTAGACGGTCGGGTGCTCGAGGGCGTGTTCGTACCGCAGAACTACACGATGAACATGGACTTTCAGGAGCGGAGACGGACCGGGGGGACGGTCGCTTTGCAGTTTCAGCCCCTGGATAGCGTCCGGATCACGCTGGACGGTCTGTACTCGAACTTCGAGGTCCGCTCGAGCATTACACAGCTCGGTCACTGGTTCACAGCCACGCAGATCGACGACGCCCACGTAGACGAGAACAACACGGTGATCGAGCTCACCCATGGGATCAAGGGGGCCACGGATTACGTGAACTCCACCTCGAACCGCCCCACGGAAATCTGGCTGGCCGGGCTCAACGCTCAGTGGGATCTGAGCCAGGATCTCACGTTGTCGGCGGACGCGGCCTATTCCAGGGCCGCGACGAACAACGGAGGCAAGGGTCGGTTCACGGTGATCGGATTCAACAATCTTTCGACCTACGTAAATCGGACACCCGGGCAGATCCCCTCCTTGTTTCAGGCTCCAGGCGGCCTGCCGCTCGATGTGCAGGACCCCAGCCTCGGCAGGGCTCACATGGCGTCGCTCGGCGGCAGCAACACCACGGACGATCTGTTCGAAGGCAGACTGGATGGCCTTTGGCGCATGCAGGCCGAGGGGCTCCAGGGCCTTCGAGTCGGCGCCTACGGCTACGGCCGAGTAAAGAAGAGCAAGGGGTTCGGCACCAGCCACCCGGACACGCCGAGCGAGCTGAGCGGTGTCACGTGCCTGTACTGCGGGTATGCAACGGACGTTCCAGACACCCTTCTGTGGCCCGTCAACGCAACGGGGTTTTTCCCGGACGTGCGTGCGGACATTCCGCGACGCTGGCAGTCTTTCGACCACTTGGCCTACGTAGACTACCTGGAGTCACCAGCAGCCATCGCCGCAAACAAGGATCCGATGAAGGCGGCCGCGGTCATTATGGCCAACGACGGCTTTACGTTGTTCGAGCAACCCGGCGGCAGCCGGGTAGAAGAACAGACCTACGGCACCTATCTGCAATTCGACTTCGGCGGCGAGTTTGGGGACATGGCCTGGGAAGCAAATGCCGGCGCTCGCTACGTGCGCAGCAGGCAGACGGCCTTCGGCATGCAGCGCGAGCTGCTGATGCTGATCCTCGTCGATCCAACGCTGTACCAGGCCATCAGGGGGGACCCAACTTGGCTCTGGGAGTCGAGCAGCTACGGCAATCTGCTGCCGAGCACCAATCTGATGATCGAACCGTTCGAAGACGTCGTGGTCCGCGCCAGCTATGCACGCAGCCTGACTCGACCCACCTTGGGCCAGCTCAGGCCCGTGACGAGCTTCAGCATCAACCGCCCGGGCAACCTGAGGGCCAACGGCGGCCAGCCCCACCTCAGGCCGTTCACCGCGGACAACCTGGATCTCTCGATCGAGTGGTACTACGGGCGCAGCAGCTATGTCGGTGTCGCGGGCTACTACAAGAAAGTCGGCAACTTCATCGTGGAGAAGGTCCAGAAGGAGACCTACACGTTGCTTACCGGGCCCGACACCACGAACGTCATGCCGGCCAACTTCACGTACGAGGTACGCCGGCCGAGCAACGCCGAAAGCGCCGACGTGGGGGGCCTCGAAGTCTCTCTTCAGCATGTGTTCGAACACCTCCCGCATCCGTTCGATGGCCTGGGCACGCAGGCCACGCTCACGTTCGTGGAGAGCAATGCGAGGGTGCAGCTCGGCAACGTCACCGAGACGTTTGCGCTCGAAGGCCTCGGCAACTCCCAAAACCTCGTGCTCTTCTACGAAAAGGGTCCACTGCAGCTGCGCACGGCGGTCAATCGCCGCAGCGCCTTTCTAGCGAATATCTCGGGCCGCGGTGGCGAGCCCGTGTTCGTCGAGGGCTACACCCAGCTCGACTTGAGCGGCAGCTTCCAAGTCACCCAAAACGTGGCGGCTTTCTTTCAGGCCATCAACGTGACCGACTCGCGCGGGCGGAGGCATGGGCGCTACGCCAACCACTTCCTCGGGCTCTCGGACGCGGGCGCCCGTTATGGGCTCGGACTTCGGGGCAGCCTGTAGTACGAAGGGTGGTTCAAACGACACTCCAAATGAACATCAAGCCGGCATTCCCATGCAAGCAAATGTAAAGGGCAGACGCATCGCCGTCATCACCGGTGGCAGCCGCGGTCTGGGACTGGAAACTTGCCGCCAGCTGGCGGACAAAGAGCTTCGGGTCGTGTTGACCGCCAGGCGTGCAAGCGAGGCGCACGAGGCGGCCGAACGGCTTGCCGTCGATCACATCCAGCTTGATGTCACTGACCGGCAGAGTGTCGCGCACGCAGCTTCGGAGCTCCGAGACCGCTATGGGCACGTGGACGTTCTGGTCAACAACGCTGGCATCGCCATGCAGGGCTTTGGTGCACAAATCGCGAGAGAGACGGTCGCAGTCAACCTGTTGGGCGCTATTTCCACCACCGACGCCGTCCGCCCGTTCCTGTCCGACGACGCGGTCATCGTCATGGTTTCTAGCGGCCTGGGTGAGCTCTCTGGCTGGCGTCAGGATCGGCGCCGAGACTTCGAGGACCCGCACATGTC
Organism: Pseudomonadota bacterium; assembly: GCA_022361155.1. NCBI lineage: Bacteria > Pseudomonadati > Pseudomonadota > Pseudomonadota bacterium. The sequence continues at coordinate 3,365 of JAKSBK010000332.1, read as the reverse complement.
TCGCGAGCGCCTCGAGAACTTGATGCACGCCTTCATCCGAGATGTCGAAGACGGCAGCTACGAGTCAAAGGGGTGGCCTGGTTCTGCCTATCGAGTATCCAAGGCGGGCCTGAATGCCTTCACACGTCTTGTTGCACGCGAGCTCGCCACAACCGCGATACGCGTCAACGCCGTCTGCCCGGGCTGGGTCCGGACCGACATGGGCGGCGCAAGGGCGACACGGAGCGTGGAAGAAGGCGCGCGCGGTATCGTTTGGGCCGCAACGCTGTCGCCGGCCGGTCCTTCCGGGGGGTTCTTTCGCGATGGAAGCGCGATCCCTTGGTAGGTAGCGGCCCGCTCAAGCTTGGGGTGATCGGCGTGGGTGGGCGAGGCCGCATCGCGCGCAGCCTGCATCGCCCCGACCAGAGCCTGTTTGTGGTCGCAGGAGCCGATCCGAACCGCGATGCGCTGGCACAGTTCCGCCAGGAGCTTGGCGACTCGGCCTTTGTCACCGAGGACTACCGCCAGCTGTTGGCGCGGGACGAGCTTGATGCCGTGCTCGTCATGTCCCCAGACTTTCTGCACGAGGAGCATTCCGTCGCGGCCTTGAAACTGGGCAAGGCCGTGTTCGTCGAGAAACCCATGGCCGTCACAATCAAGGGCTGCGATCGGATGCTCGACACAGCACGCCAACACGGGAGCCTGCTTTGCGTGGGCCACAACATGCGGCAGATGAGTCCGGTCCGGCGCATGAAAGAGCTCATTGATGCGGACGCCATCGGCGAGGTGAAGGCGGGCTGGTGTCGCCACTTCATCTCCTACGGTGGTGATGCCTACTTCAAGGATTGGCACGCAGACCGCACCAAGAGCACGAGCCTGCTCCTGCAGAAAGCCGCCCACGACATCGACGTGTTGCACTTCCTGTGTGGCGGTCGCACCGTTCGCGTCAACGCGATGGGCGGGCTTGTCGTCTATCACCAGGTCAGCGACCGGCACAGACCCGAGGAGTACGGCGGACCGAGCAAGGATCTCAGCGAATGGCCCCCGTTGTCGCTCAAGGGACTGAACCCGGTAATCGATGTCGAGGACATCAGCATGATGCAGATGCAGCTCGACAACGGCGTCTTTTGCTCCTACCAGCAGTGCCATTTCACGCCGGATGCTTGGAGGAATTACACCGTCATCGGCACCAGAGGACGAATCGAGAACTTCGGTGACACACCCGGCAATTGTGTCGTCCGCGTGTGGAACCGCCGCGGCTACTACGACCCAAATGGCGATCAGCACTACCCCATCTCCCAGGATGCCGGAACGAGGCTCGGCGCCGACCAGCGGACCCTGCAGGAGTTCGTCCGCCTGATTCGAGGCCGGGGTAGACCGAGCATGTCCCCGGTTAGTGCGCGCAACAGCGTTGCCGCGGGATTCCAGGCAACCGCCTCGCTGCGCGCCGGCGGCATCCCGCTCGAGGTACCGCAGGTCTCCCAGACCAACCTGGACTACTTTGGCTAGGGCCAGCGCCGCCGGTGAACGAGAGATCGCGCGCCGGACGCAGCGAACCGCTCGAGAGCGCAAACAGCCTCAGCGGGGGCTGGCTCTCCATGGCTTCGCCCTTGGCGTGACGGCAGCGACCAGCTTGTTGGTTGGCCGCGGTCCGGGCACAGCCGCAGGCCAACGTCGTGGTCCGCCGCCGCATCGATCGTGCTTGGCTGACGGCTCAACAGGATGAGCTCTCGCTCGGCATCGCGATCGGCACATGCCGCACCGATGTCGCTGGCGCCGCCACTATGGCCTGCCGTGGTGCCGAGACAACCCGGCACCTTGTCCGAGCGACCCGCCTCCTGGCGTTTCGACGAACTCGGCACGATTCGTCAGCGCATCCCGCATCTCGCCGGACGACTCGCGGCCGTCCAACCCGAGGATAGGCCGCCGTATACAACTTTCTCCGAGAACGACGAAGCGCCAAGCGGGCCAGCCGCAGCAACTCCTCGCGTGAGAGCTTTTCTACCAACGGTTGGAGTTCCTCGGCCCTGTGCGGGTCGCCCACGGCGGCTTGTCCGATTCCATGGCATGAAGACTACTCTCCCGGGGCTCTGAGTGACATTTGGAGGGATGCCGGACGAACGCGGCGGTCGCGGGCGCAGCTCGCGAGTCGCCTTAACCAATCGCGGAGCTCCTGTTGAGGAAGCCACGCACGATCCTAACGGTCACGTCCGGCTGCTCCGTGGGGAACTCATGACCGCTGTCGTCGAGCACGCGTAGTTGAGCGTTGGGCAGCTTTCGCGCGAGCTGCACGCTGTGCTCGGGAGGAATCAGCCGGTCCTTTGCGCCGGCCATGACCAAGGTGGGCGCTTCGATAGATGGAAGGGCGCCGTGGGTGTCGTGCCTCAGCGCGGCAAGCAGCTGGGCAGCCGCGCCGTGCCTTGGCGTTGCATCCACGGCGGCGAGTTCGAGCCAACGTGCCCAGGTTCGAGGCTGGCGACGGCGAAACCCCTGTGCGAACAAGACGGGCGCCATGACGCGAGCGGTGTCGGGCGGCGGCAGAAGCCCCGAGAGCAGGAGGCGGATCATGGCTGCAGCCGGGATGGGCCTGCGCAGCCAGCCGCCGGCGCTGGTGGCGCCGAGCACGAGGCATCCCAGCCGATCGCGATGCCGCAGAGCGAATTGCTGCGCTATCATCCCGCCGAGCGAAAGACCAAATAGGTGCACGCGACCGATGCCGGCCGCGCCGAGCACTGCGGCAACATCGTCTGCCATGGCGCCGATCGAGTAGGGCCCAAGCGGAGCGCTGCTCGCGCCCGCGCCGCGACTATCCAGCGTCAGAACACGGTAGCTGCTCGCAAAGCGTCCCGGCAGGGTCAGCCAGTAACGACTCGACCAAGCCAAACCGCGCACTAGAACGAGCACCGGGGCGGCTTTCGAGCCCTGTAGGTCGTAGTAGATCTCCCCGGCGTTGGTGGGTGCCCACGGCACGCTACTAAGGATACCCTAACGCTATGCGGATCACCTTGCTCCGGAGACTCCGACTCCTGACTCGGCCCCAGGTAACGCTCGCAGCCACAGGAACGACACTTTGCAAGTGCCTGCGCGACCCGCAATGAGACCAGCGATTGAGCACAAGAGCCGGCTTGCGCGCCTGTGCGACGTGGCGCTCGCAGCTGCGCTGCTGCTGGTCGCGCAGGGCGCTCGAGCGCTCGACGCGAGCCCGTGGGAGCGCGTATTGTCTCGCTATGCAGGACAACGAGGCGTCGACTATGCCGGGCTCAAAGCGGATAGAGAGGCGCGGGGCGATCTCGCGAGCTTCCTTGACTCGCTTGCGACCATGAGCAGGTCCGAGCCACTGGCCGCGTGGCTCAACGCATACAACGCGCTCGTGGTCAGCTCGGTCG
>JAKSBK010000331.1 GCA_022361155.1 Pseudomonadota bacterium | reverse complement strand
TGCTACATGCCTGTTGCGGGGAGCTTCCACACCGCGATGTCATCGGACTGGAGCTCCGAGGACGCCGACTGCAGCGTCACGCCGCCCGGGAAGAGGCCCATGCCGCTGAAGTTCCCGATGCCCACCACCGAGCCATCACGCCGATCCACGCCAATGCCGTAGAGGTCGCTGTCTCCCTCACCGCCGAAGGCCTGGACCCATCGCAGGTTGCCCTCGAGATCGTACTGCGCGACCACGTGGGCATCGCGCGTGCCCGGAGAGCCCACTGTCTGCGTCACTGGGGGGGTACCGAACACGGCCATTTTGCTCCGCGTGCGGGCGCCCAGGTACAGGAACGGGCTGCCTGGCGGGGCCCCGGGGCCATCTACGACTTGGATCTCGTATCCGCGATCCGTGCCTTCGCCGCCAGCGTTCCTAGCCCACAGGAAGTTCCCCTGCTGGTCGTACTTGGCGATGAAAATATCCCGGCCGGCTGTGGACTGGAGAACCGCATCGACGCCGTTGTCGACGCAGGGTGGGGGAGCGAGTGCGTTGGGGTCGACCGGGCTCGGTGGCGCCGGGACGTTCGGCAGCATGGCTTGCTTGCGGAAGAAAACGCAGTCCCTGAACTCGCCTGTGACATAGATGTTTCCCAGAGAATCGTGGGATACGCCTTCTCCCCAGGTGCGGGTGTGGGGATAGCCGGCGTGCGTGGCCCACATGAGCGCGCCGTTGTTTGCATAGTGCACGAGGATCATGTCAGCGGCTTCCCGGGCCCGTCCCGGGCCCGCGTATTCGGGCACATCGATGAAGTTGCCCACGGTATCGGTCAAGTGCTCCGTGGCGCCTCCCGCGAAGTCGCCTACCACGACGAACGTCCCGTCAGGCTCGACGGTCACGTCGCGTCCGGCGGAATACGCCTCCGCGCCACCACCAGCGCCGCCCGCATCGTCGATCCAGATCAGCTGTCCCGTGCGTGTGAAGTCGGCCACGAACATGTCCGTAGCGCCCTGCGCCATGATCGTCTGGGTATTGGGCTGCACCCCCACCGTCATGATGCCCTGGAAGTCGCCGGTCACGATGATGTTCTCCATGCCGTCAATGGCTACTCCCCAGGCATCGGCGCTGTCGTTACCGGCTGCATCAGGCATGATCACTGCGGTCTCGGCCCACTGCATGCCGCCGTTGGTGTCGAAGGCAGCGATAAACAGGTCACGATGGCCTGGCGATCCGAGCACCGCACCACCAAAATCGGCCGTACCCTCGAAGTCGCCTACCACGATCACGCTGTTGTCCAAGGGGTCCACGGCCAGCGCCCGCACTTCGCCCTCCCCTCCCGGGCCTGGGGCCGATCGTACCCAGAGCAGATTGCCGTTCGGGTCAAGCTTGGCTACCAGCGGATCCTCGTCGCCGTTGGTAGTGACGGGCATGCCGAGGACATCGGTGGTTCCGAGCATTTCGGGGGTGCTTTGCAGACAGCTCACGATCTTCGCGCGCGCATCGCTGAAGAAGCCGCCGAACCCGGCGCCAATGAAGATGCTCCCATCAACGCCCACGGCCACGTCGTTGCCATCCTCGTCGGTGAGCCCCCCGATGCAGCGAGCCCATGCCGTGGGCGTGCCGGGGCTGCTCATGCTGCAGTTGGTGCGCAACTGGGCTAGCGGCGGCACGCCCGCGCAATCGGCGGGCACGCCGGGTGCACCCGTGCCGGTCCCCGGAGCGCCCGTACCCGTGCCGGGGGCGCCGGCGTTGCCGCCACCACCGCAGGCACACAGGGCCAGCCCCACAAGATAGGTTGAGATACGTAAAAGCCTGGTTCGCATGGACAGCCTCTTTCTTCGCTCCGCTGGGAATCGACGCATAGCCCAGGTTAGTTGGTAGAGTGTGCGACAAAGCGTGTTTCGGTCGGACCGGATCCCACTTTGCCGGCTGCGCCTGATGCTAGTGTTCTGGAAAAGCAATTGCCTACCCAATTCGACGAGCAATCGGCGGCGTGGCGGCCGGCGAATCGACGTGCCTCGGCGGTGCGCGCACGTCGAGGCGCCCCACCGTACCGGAGCCCGTGGATATTGGGCAACCCGGGTCGCCGCAAGGCGCCGCAAGGCGCCCTGCGTGAGCCCGCCGAGGTTTCGACTGCATCCGGTTACAGCAGGGCGGGATTCACGCGCTCGGAACGTTGGGCAACCGCGTTGACCGGCTTGAGAGCTTGATGCCGGTCACGCGGCGAGCCCTGGCAGCGCGCTGCGGTGGCTTTGCGCAGCTTGGCTTGCCTCGAGGCAAGAACGCTCTCTTGCGGGTGGGCCGGCGGAGCCAGGGTGCTTGCCTTCTCGTCGCCTCTAGCTCGGTAGAATAGACCGATGTCGTCCACGACGTCGTAGAGCTGTTCGCCCTGCTCGAGCAGCCTGCAGTTGCGTCGTTGCAGGTGCGCCACGATGAGGTCGAAGGCATCGACGCTCCAGGGGTAGGTGTCGTGCAGCAGCACGATGCCGCCCCGGTCGCCGTTTTCGCGCTTGCGCCGC
>JAKSBK010000330.1 GCA_022361155.1 Pseudomonadota bacterium | reverse complement strand
TGTCGGTCGCTGGCAAGGCGCACCGACGATGACTGCGGTTCATTTCGATGCTGTGCAGCGCATATTCGAGGAGGTGCAACACCGCCAGCGGCCGTCAGAGCCGGCGGGAATCCATCATAATCCCTGGCAAGCGGTACTAGTAGCGTAGTCCTAGAGCAAGCCCCGCGGACCACTGCCGGGATACGCCGGGGGGTACGTCGGCGTCGGCACTGGGTTGGCGTAGATCCCACTGAACGGCGCCCGACCCGGTGAGCATGCGGTACCGAGCGTGTATGCCGATGGCGGTGCGCCAGCGGGCGGCCGTGAAACCAGCGAAGCGCTGTAGGTTGCTGTGATCGCTTCCATCGGCAATGCAGTTCGGGGGGGCACCCGGAAACTGGGCTGGCAACGGAACGCAGCTGGCCCAAGCGTCGGTATCCGGCGTGAGGTCGACCAGCGTCTCGGGAGTCCTGATCCATAGCGGGCCCAACGAAACATAGGGCGAAAGGCTTGCCACGTTCCAGATCGCAAGGGGCTTCGAGATCACGGCATCGAGCCCGTGCACGCTCGCGCCGATCACGGGCGAGCCGACCAGCGCCTGCGTCCATACGAGCAGGGCCAAGTCGGGCAATTGTCCCAACCCCGAGTGAAAGCCCTCGAAAGGCGTGCACTTGAGCGCCGCGCCCACCAGCCACAGGCCAGAGCCCCAACGCCGGGACAGCGCCCCGGCCAGCTCCAGACCGTAGGGGAGGCCCTTGCGAGCCTCCGCTCGCAACCACACGAGCGCTGCAGGCGGCGACGGGTTGCCCGCCGCAGCACCGCTCCCTGCGTCTTGCGTTGCCAGCTTCCAGTAGTCCGCTCGAGCGTCCAGCGCGGTCAGCGAGATCGTGGCCCCAGCGTCGAAGCCGCCGTACCCGATGCCACGCGCCGGAGTCTGTAGCGGCCAGGCCGCCGTGAACCCCAGTTGGGTTGCAAGCCTGCGAAACCGTGGTTGATCCGCACAGTAGCGGGGCCCGCCACCGGGATCCACGGAGACGCCGCAGCCCGGCTGCCCCGCCGCAATGCGAAACCGATGCAGCGCAAGACCCCTCTCGCCCGCACGGGCGGGATGGGGTAGCCACGTCAGCCCCAACGCAATCGCACCCAACGCAACCGCACAGGCGCCCATCCGCTGGACGTGGCAACGCCGACGAGCAATAAGCACGCCAGACCGTAGCACGCATGCCCGACACTCCGAAACTGCGCTGCAGGCCCCTTGAACCTCCCCTGCACGTCGTGCTGATGGAGCCGGAAATCCCTCCCAACACCGGCTCGGTCGCGCGCATCTGCGCGGCCACGTGCTCGCGCCTGCACCTGATCGAGCCGCTCGGTTTCCGCATCGACGAGCGAGCGCTGCGCAGGGCGGGCCTCGACTACTGGCACCTGGTCGAGCTCGAGGTGCACCACAGCTTCGAGCAATTCCGCCAGCGCAATCCCGGCCCGCGCCTGCACCTGTTCAGCTCGAACGCCGAGCAGAGCTACCTCTTGGCGGACCTGCGTGCAGGCGATGCGTTGGTGTTCGGCAGGGAATCGACCGGCTTGCCTCGAAGCCTGCTCCGAGCCCATCGACAGCATGTGTGGGGCTTGCCCACCAGCGGCGCCGTGCGCAGCCTCAACCTCGCCAATGCGGTCGCGATCGTGGTCTACGAAGCGCTGCGCCGCAACGGCGCGCTCGACCATACGTTCGTGGGTTAAGCCCTGGCTTGGCCTGGGCTCCCAAACCTGCGAGACTCTGGGCCGGTACCTCGCAAGGAGCGTTCAAGGATGACAAGCTCAAGACCCCGTGGCCCTAGTACAACGGCCCGGGAATTCGATCCGAATTCCTGGGCTGTTGTGCCTACAAGAAGTCCACGGATGCACCGGTTGCCGATCCGGATTCCGGAGCCGGGCCTCGCCACTCTTGGGGCCGGTTCCGGAACCCGGACCGAACTTGTGATCCGTGGTACCAGGCTCGAGTTCAGCACTCTGGGCGGCTGCAATCCCCGGGAAGACCGCCATTTCAGCGTTGCTCCCAGCATGGTGATCGCTCTGTGTGCAGCTTCCCTGGCCTTCGCGGCGTGCACCAAAGATGAGCACGCGCCGCATGAGGGCACGGACAAGCAGCACGCGCCATCACCCCAGCAGCCTGCGAACGAGCCGGCGGCCGCGGCCGCCCCGACCGCGAGGGACTTCGATCCGGCCAAGGAAGCCGAGCGGATCGAGGGACAGGTTCATTTCGTCGAGCCCAAGGACGGGGCGAGCGTGCGCGGCAAGCTGACCGAGGGCAAGGTGGCGGTCCCTGCAAAGATGGCGGTCGAGGGAATGAAGGTGCAGCCTGCGGGCGAGCCAGCAGCGGCCACCGGTCACCACCATATCATCGTAGGAGGCGACAGCTTCCCCGTGGGGCAGGTCATTCCGAACGACGCAACGCATCTGCACTTCGGCAAAGGGCAGACCGAAACGATCCTGAATCTCGCCCCGGGCAAGCACAAGCTCACCATGCAGTTCGCAGACGGCCTGCACCGTTCGTACGGCCCCAAGTGGAGCGCAAGCATCAACATCAACGTGGAAGCCGAAGAGGCCAGCGCCGAACACTAGCTACATGAGGGAAGCCCCTAGGACGAAGAACGCTGGGCTCCGGAGCGATGGCTGCGCTCCTTGTGGCGCTGCTCTTGGTGGAGCAACGCCGTCAGCGTCTCGAGCAGCGATCGCAGCTGGCGGCGGAAGTACTCCGGGCCGATTTCGTTGCGTTCGCGCTGCTCGCCTAGACGCTCGACCTGCTCGAGCAGCTGCTCCTTGCGCGCGCGAGCGGCCTTGCGCTGGCGCGCAGCGTCCCGCTCCGGATCGGAAGCGCTCAGCACGAAGCCCAAGGCGATGGCCAGCAGCGCCGCGCCGCTCGCAATCCAGCGCCAGGGGCCTGGCCCGGGAATGCCCTCGAGCGTGATCTTGACTCGTCTCAAGGGCGGATCCTGAGGCGTGCGTGTGATCTGCGTGGCCTGAAACTGCCGGCCTCGATCCTCGAACACCTGCGAGCCCGGAAAGCCCTCGGCTCGCAACACCATCCCCGGCGCGTAATCGCCGAGCACTCGGAAAGAATAGACCTTGAAGGGCACGTCCAGCGAAAGCTCGGCTCGCGCTCCCGGAAGGGGCACGTCAAAGCCCCAGGCCAGGGTCGTAGCGCCCGGCGGAAGGGAACCTGCAATCCGTATGCCTTCACCCCGCACGAAGGTGACCTTTTGGTCGCTCATGACCTCGCGGCTGCGAAACGCGAGCGCATCGTCGGGCAGCCGTAGCAACCGGCCTTGCGGCGGAAACACGTAGGTGGCCTGGCCCAGGTTCGCGAGCCTGACCTGTTGGTTGACCTTGAGCCGATCGTCGGCCACCTCGACCGACACCTGACCCAGCACGAGCAGAATCAAGCGCGCATCCCGCGTCACGGGCAGGCGCCGGAGCGTCACTTCGTAGCCCTGCTCCGCGGGCAGCCGAAACGGTGCGGCGGCATAGGTGGCTCCCTCGGAGCTGAGACTGACGCGGTAGGCCTGCTTGGCACCAGCACCAAGGCCGGAGAAACGCACCTGACCGGCCGCGTCGCTGCGCAACCGCTGCGAAACCCCCTTGCCGGTGGAGGTCAGGGTCCCCAGGCGCACTTCGGCACCAGCCACGGGGCGGTTCGCCGCGTCGAGCACCCGCACGTGGATCTCGCCCACGGGCACGCTGGAGCTGGACCGGGCGTGGGAGGCTGGCTGCGCGGCAGCGGTATGGCCGCCGGCGCCTGCACGATGCGGATCGACGTGCGGATCGACGGGCCGCTCGGCCGCGGCGGGCGTCCCATCGGGTTTTGGGGGCTTCGCCTCGAGCGCCCGCCGCATTTGCCGTTGATCGCGCACCTGCTGTCCGCGAACGATCAGGTCGCGCGGGCCTCGGGCCGGAGTCTTGGCCGGCGAGGGCGGAGGCGACTGGGCCGACACGGAGGCGACCAGGAGCGCGGCGATCGCATGGGCCGCGAGCCACCAGGGCGAGGCCGCCTTCATTGTTGGTCTCCGCCGGCGCGCGTATCGGGTGGGTCGGCGCCGGCGGCGGCCTGTGCGTTGTCCGGGCCGGCCGAATCGCCGTGCAGCGATGCGTGTTTGTCGGGCCGGGGCGGCGACGCTTCGGCTGGATCGAGCAAGGCGGCTGGATCGAGCAAGGCGGCTGGATCGAGCAAGGCGGCAAGACGCTCCGGAGGGGTATTGAGACGTCGTGCCACGAGCTTTTCAGCCAGGGGCCTGTGGCGGGCGGTCTGCTCGTCCAGGGCCTTCAACACGGCGCGCGCCCGGGCCCGATCGCGGCGTTCGAGCTGGGAATAGTCGCGGTCCGAGAGCTTGCCCACCGCGTGCTCGAACTCGATGTCCTTCAGGCTCTGAAGCAGCAGCTGTTTCTGTGCGAGCAGCTCCTGCCGCTCGGCCGCGGGACGCAGGGCCGGCCCTTTGCTCGTCGGGCCGCCATGCAGGGCGCGGATGCTCTGCCACAACGCCGACACGGCCGCGGCAAGCAAGAGGCCCATCAACACCAAGAAGCACAACGGCAGCAGCGACGTCACCTGGGCGACTCGCGATCGAGCCGTCTCAACTCCTCGTCGAGCGCGCGATCGTAGGCGTCCATGGCGTGGCCGCTTACTGAAGCGCGGGGCTCTCCGAGCTCGCCTGCGCCTCGACGCGCCCAGCGGCGTGCCAGCCAGAAGAGCCCCCCTGCGGCCAGTGCAAGCGCTGCCACAGGCACGGCCCATAGGGCCCGGTCAAGCCCCTCGTCGGCGGGGATCGCGAGTGCTTCGGCACCGAACTGCGCGCGATACTCGCGCTCGATCTGTGCAGGCTCCATCCCCGCGGCGAGCTTCTGTCTCACCTCGGCGCGCATATCGTCCGCCCACGAGCAGGCGCAGGTGGACAGCGGCAGGCGCTGGCATTCGCCGCACTGGCAAAGCAAGCGCGGAAACAAACGCCGCTCGGTAGGATTCTTGATCGCCACCGAACCGGCGTGCAAGCTGCTCGATCCCTGTGCCTGGCCCTGGGCCGCAAGTGGAGCCCACAGGCCAACGAAGGCCGCGATGCACAGCGCCACGAGCAGCGTCGCGGTGGCCACGGATCGCGCCCTGGGGCGCGCGAGGGCAGGTCTCGCGGCCTCGCCAAGCAGCTCCCGAACCGACGGCGACAAGCTGATGAAGGTGCCGATGAACATGACCAGCCCGCCGAGCCAGATCCACATCACAAAGGGCCTGACCTTGATCAGGAAGGTGCCAAGGCCGCTGTCGGGGCGGACCGTGTTCATGATCAAGTACAGATCGTGTTTGGGCGTCGAGCGAATCGCGACCTCGGTCGTCGCCTGACCCCTCGCCTTGGTGTAGATGAACTTGGCAGGAGCGACGCGATCCACGGTGCGGCCTTGCTCGAGCAGCGTCATGTCCGAGAACACCATGCGCTTGTTGGGATCGGCTTCCATCCGGCTGCCGTCGTAGCGCACGTCGTAGCCGCCCACCTGAACGCTTTGGCCCGGCCTCAGGGCCGCTTCCTTCTCGGTGTCGTAGGCCGCGCCGGTGAAGCCGAAGAACATCAAAGCTACTCCGAGGTGCACGATGTAGCCGCCGTAGCGGCGCTTGGCCTTGAACGTGAGCCGGAAGAGCGCGACCCAGGGGCTTTCACCACGCCTCTTGACCCGCACTGCCGCACCGCGCCAAAACTCCTGAGCGATTGCAGCGAAGACGAAGGCACAGAGCGACGACGAAACCACCGGCGCGACGGCGTAGACCGCCGCCAATGCCCGCCCGGTTGCCGTGTCGTAGATTTCATCGGACTCGACGTAGGCCGGATACCCGAGGCTCGGCCCGACGACGACGTGCAGCAGGCAGGTCACAAGCAGCGCGGCGCAGGGCAGCACCAGCACTCTAAGGAGGTAGCTGCCGGTGGCTTTGCGCCACGCCATCAGGGGACCAAAGCCCGTCAGAAAAAGCAGCACGAGCCCCAGGGGCACCATCCACTTGTTGTAGTAGCCGGGTCCCACGGTCACGGTCTCGTCTCGAAGCCACTCGCTCAAGAGCGGCCAGGTCGTGGCGATCAGAATGAAGAACGCCATGCCCATCAGAATCCAGTTGTTGAGCAGAAACGAGAAGTCGCGACTGAGCAGCGCGTCGATTCGGTTTTCGGCCTTCAGTTGGGGAAGCCGCCATACGATCAGCACGGCGCACAAAGCCACCAGGCCCCCCATGTACACGAGGAAGTAGCCGCCAAGGTCCGAGCGGGCAAACGAGTGAACACTGGCGATCAGGCCCGAACGGGTCAGAAACGTGCCAAAGATCGTCAAAAAGAAGGTCAAGCACAGCAGGAAGACGTTCCAGACTTTGAACATGCCGCGCCGCTCTTGCAGCATGACCGAGTGGATGTACGCGGTTCCTGTCAGCAGCGGCATGAAAGACGCGTTCTCGACGGGATCCCAGGCCCAATAGCCGCCCCAGCCGAGCTCCTCGTACGACCACATCATGCCGAGCAGGTTACCGGCAGCGAGCACGACCCACGCGAACACCGCCCAGCGCCGCACCGCGCCGATCCACTCGTTGCCGAGCCGTCCCGTGGCGAGTGCTGCAATCGCGAACGCGAAGGGCACAGACCAGCCCACCATGCCCGTGTAGAGGGTGGGCGGGTGGATGGTCATCCAGTAGTTCTGCAGCAAGGGGTTGAGCCCCTCGCCGTCGGGCGGCACGCCGGCCAGCTGCGTCGCAAAGGGATTGGCCGCAAAGAGCATGAGCACCAAGAAGAACATCAGGATGCTCATCAACGTCGCAAGAATATAGGGCTGCAATTCGGAGAGCCGATCGCGCAGCGAGCGCGTGCACACCACGGTGTACAGCGACAGGATGAACGACCACCACAAGAGCGAACCGTCTTGTCCGCCCCAAAGTGCGGTCCACAGGTACCACCAGGGCATCGAGCGATCGCTGTAGTGGGCCACATAGCGAATGCGAAAATCGTGAACCTGAAACGCGTAGGCCAGACCGAACACACCCACGGCCACGAAGGCGCAGGTCGCGTAGGTCCCGTAGCGAGCGGCCGGCAGCAGCTCCGAGCGACCACGACCCGCCAACACGGCGATGGCAAAAGTGTATCCGGCGCACGCAAGCACGGCGCACAGTATCAGGTTGCCGAATGCCGGGATCCCAGTGGCCATGGCACGAAGACCCGCTCACTCGAGCGGGTCTCCGCTGACCTTAGGGACTCGGAGCAGGCATGGCAACCACTTCACCTCGGCGCAACGAATCGCCAGCCCCTGCGCGCCGGTTCACGGAGTGTCCTGCGCCATTCTGCGTAACTCGCGCGCGTCCCTGCGACAGCCGGCATACGTCCAGTCTAGCAGCACCCTGGGCCCTAGGCGTTCTCCTCGAACTCGGCATCGATTACATCTCCCGGCTTCTTGTCCTGGGAGCCGCCTTGTCCCGCACCTTTTCCGTTGGATGGCTGGGCCGCGCCAGGGGCCGCGCCGCCCGGCGTAGCTCCCGTAGCCTGATAAGCAGCGGACGCGACATCGGCCATGATCTTCTCGAGCGCCTCGGTGCCGGTCTTGATGGCGGCTGCGTCCTGCTTGTCGATGGCGGAACGCAGCGTCGAAACGGCCTGCTTGGCCTGCTCGATCTTGTCTGCGGGGAGCTTGTCCTTGGCCTCCTCGAGTGCCTTTTCGACGGAGTAACATAGCTGGTCCGCCCGATTGCGTGCTTCGACCTCCTCGCGGCGCCGCTTGTCTTCTTCTTCGTGTGTCTTGGCATCGGTGACCATTCGCTCGATCTCGTTTTCGGACAGGCCGCTGGCCGCCGTGATGGTGATCTTCTGGTCCTTGCCCGTTGCTTCGTCCTTGGCGGTCACCGACAAGATGCCGTTGGCGTCGATGTCGAAGGTGACCTTGATCTTTGGCACGCCTCTCGGCGCAGGCATGATGCCTTCGAGGTGGAAGCGCCCGAGCGTGCGGTTGATGCGCGCTTCGGCACGCTCACCCTGCAGCACGTGGATCTCCACCTTGGTCTGAGTGTCCTCCGCGGTCGAGAAGACCTCGTCTCGACGGGTGGGAATGGTCGTGTTGCGCTGGATCAGCGTAGTCATGACGCCGCCCAGGGTCTCCACTCCGAGCGAGAGAGGCGTCACGTCCAACAGGACCATATCCTTGACGTCACCGGACAGGACCCCGGCTTGAACCGCCGCCCCCACGGCCACTACCTCGTCCGGATTGACGCCCTTGTGGGGCTCCTTGCCGAAGTACTTGGTCACCGCCTCCTGCACTTTGGGAATGCGGGTGCTGCCGCCCACCAAGACGATCTCGTCGATGTCCTTGGGGGACCTGCTCGCATCGGCCAGCGCCTTTTTCACGGGCTCCAGCGTTCGCGCGATCAGGTCCTCGATCATCGATTCGAGCTTGGCACGCGTCAGGCGAATATTCAGGTGCTTCGGGCCGGACGCGTCCGCTGTGAGGAAGGGCAGATTGACCGTCGTTTCCAACTTGGACGAAAGCTCGATCTTCGCCTTCTCCGCGGCATCCTTGAGCCTCTGCACCACCATCTTGTCACTGGAGACATCGATGCCCTGATCCTTCTTGAACTCTCCAATCAGAAAATCGATGACGCGGTCGTCCAGGTCGTCGCCCCCGAGCTGGGTGTCACCGTTGGTGCTGATGACCTGCACCACGTTGTCGCTCACCTCGAGAATCGAGATGTCGAAGGTGCCGCCTCCGAAATCGTATACCGCGATCACCTCGTCGTTCTTCTTGTCCAGCCCATACGCCAGGGCCGCCGCGGTCGGCTCGTTAACGATGCGCTTGACATCGAGGCCGGCGATCTTGCCTGCATCCTTCGTGGCCTGCCGCTGCGAGTCGTTGAAGTAGGCGGGTACGGTTATCACGGCCTCGCTCACCGGCTCGCCCAGGTAATTCTCGGCGGCCTTCTTGAGCTTGCGCAGCACGTGCGCCGAAACCTCGGGCGGCGCAAGACCCTTACCTTTCACGACCATGCCTACATCGCCGTTGCTGCGGCGCTCGACTTTGTAGGGCACACGGCGGATGTCGTCGCCGACCTCTTCGAACCGGCGCCCAATGAAGCGCTTGGCCGAGTAGACCGTTCCTTCGGGATTGGTGATAGCCTGGCGCTTGGCGATCTGTCCTACCAGCACCTCGCCCTGATCGTCCCAGCCCACGATGGACGGCGTTACGCGGTCTCCCTCCTCGTTGACGATCACCTTGGGGTCCTTGCCCTCCATGATCGCCACCACCGAGTTGGTGGTTCCCAGGTCGATACCGATAATCTTTCCCATCGTTTAGCTGCCTCCATGGCCGGCGCGGCGCGAACCTGCGCGAGCCTGCGCCCGGCCTGTGCCGACACCCCCTCAGGCTCGAGGCCAACCTAACCAGTACGGCGGGCGCGTCAAGAGGCCCGCCAGCGCACGACGTGGCGATGGTATGTTGGCCCGACGCCCGGGGTCACGCTTTGCGTGCTACACGGAGCGCTCGGATCGGATGGCACCGCGGGAAACAGCACGGGCGGCCGGGCGCGGCTTGTTGTGGATCACGAGCGCCAAGCTCTACTTCATCCTGGCGGGCTACACCGTGCAGCTGGCCCTGCCCCGCCTGTTCGGGTCGGCGGCAACCTTCGGGCTCTATTCCACGGCCATGAGCCAGGCGGCCATCGTCAACAACGTGCTGATCGCGGCCACGCTGCAGACCGTCAGCAAGCACGTCAGCGAGGACGCCGAGCACGCGGCGGCACGCCTGCGTCAAGGACTGCGGGTGCAGCTTGTATTGGGACTTGTGCTGTGCGGCCTCGTGCTGGCTCTGGCGCCCCTGATCGCCGAGCTCATCCTGGACGACGCGATCGAGCCCTTGTTGCGCATCGCGTCCGCGGTGGTCTTCTGCTACGCGCTGTACGCCGCATTGATCGGCTCGCTCAACGGCCGCCAGCTGTTTCGGCGCCAAGCGCAGCTCGACATGCTGTTCACGACGCTCAGGACCATCGGCATCCTGGGCTGCGCTGCGGCTGGCCTGGGAGTCGTTGGAGCCATGATGGGGTTCGCGGGCGCGGCGATGGTACTGCTGGTGGTGTCGCTGGCCCTCGTGGGCACCGGAACGCGCGGGCATAGCCACGTGCCGTGGAAGCGCTGGCTGGGGTTCATGGCGCCGCTGTGGGTCTACCAGGGCTTCCTCAATGGCGCGCTGCAAATCGACCTATCGGTGCTCAAGCGCACGGTTGCCGAGCTGGCCATCGCGCAGGGCGCCCTGGCCGATATCGCCAGGCACCAAGCTTCGAGCTATGTAGGCTACTACAAAGCAGCGCAAACCTTCGCTTTCGTTCCCTACCAGCTGGTGCTGTCGGTCACCTTCGTCGTGTTCCCCATGGTGTCCATGGCGATCCAGGGAGGCGAACACGAGCAGGCGCGCACCTACATCCGCGCGGCCATGCGCTTTTCGCTCCTCGTGCTGGTGGCGGTCGCAGCGCCCATCGCAGGAGCAGCGAGGGGGGTCATGTTGCTGGCCTATCAGCCCGACTACGTGGTGGGCGCACCGGCGTTGACGGTGCTGATCATCGGGATCGTGATGTTCGCGCTGTTCGTCGTGGCCGCGACCGTGCTGAGCGGCTCCGGCAGCCCGCGGACTGCCGCCACGATCGCGGGCACGTCCCTGCTCGTGGTGATGCTGGCCGTACACTCGCTCGTCCGCTGGGTTGGTGTGGGCGAGCACACCCTGGTGGCTGCTGCATGCGGCACCTCCGCGGGAACGGCATTTGCGCTGGCTGCTTCGGGCGTCTCTGTTTTCGGCCGCTTTGGGACCTTCATCCCTATCCTCAGCGTGCTCAGAGCCCTTTGCGCAGGAGCACTCGCCTACGCCTCAGCCCACTTCCTACCCCATGAAAGCAAGCTGCAAACCTTGGTCGCGCTCGCTGCGGGTGCTGCGGTGTACGGTGCCGCGCTGGTGGTAACGCGCGAACTGGGCCGGCAGGATCTGCAGGCGGTTGTCACGCTGGTGCGCCGGGATTCCCGGCCCCCCGGGCGCTAGCCTGGCCATTGCTAGAACGATTCTACGGGAGCTTCAAGCGAGGCCGCTGCGCTGCTTCCCACGGTCCCCGCGATCTTCGCGATCAGCTCTACGCGGGAATGCACTCCGAGCTTGGAGTAAATGCGCTTCAAAGATTATTTTGATGTGGGACGACCGTGTGTGTCAATGTCCCAAGATGGTGGTCGGGCTCGCCCATGAGGAACCAATGTGGTTTCGGTGTGTTGCAGCCCATGGCACCATGGCAGGTGACCGGTCGGGGTCGCTTCGGCGGCTGGCGGGCGGGTGCTTCGTTGCATCCCTCGGACGAAGGAGCTATCGATGAGCGCCGATGCCTATGTACCGTGTCGCCATCATCGGTTCCGGCCCTGCTGGCCACACCGCCGCCATCTATGCGGCGAGGGCCAACCTCGAGCCGCTTTGCATCGAAGGGCTTGTCAGCGGCGGAATTCCCGGAGGACAGCTGATGATCACCACCGACGTGGAAAACTATCCAGGTTTTCCAGAAGGCATCGGTGGTCCCGAGCTCATGGCGAGCTTCAAGCGCCAAGGCGAACGCTTCGGCACACGCTATGTGACCGCGGACGTTGAGCGCGTCGATTTCTCCCGCCGGCCTTTCAGGCTTTGGGCGGAAGAGCAATGCTACGAGGCTCAGGCGGTGATCGTCGCCACCGGGGCACGAGCTCGTTGGTTGGGGCTCGACAGCGAAGCGGCCCTTCAGAACCGGGGCGTCAGCGCGTGCGCGACCTGCGACGGCTATTTCTTCAGGGATCAGGACGTGGCGGTCGTCGGAGGCGGAGACACCGCCATGGAGGAAGCGACCTATTTGGCGGGCTTGTGCAAGAGCGTCACGGTCATCCACCGCCGCGATTGCTTGCGAGCCTCGAGCATCATGCAGGAGCGGGCGCGCAAGCATCCCAAGATCCACTTCCTGTGGAACACCATCGTGACCGCCGTCGAGGATCCCGACAAGGGCGCCGTCACCGGCCTTGCTCTAAGGCGCACGGACAGCGGGCAGACGAGCCGCTTGCCGGTAAAGGGCCTGTTCGTTGCGATTGGCCACACGCCGAATACGGAGCTCTTTGGCGAGCAGCTTGAGCTCGATGGACAGTCCTACATCGAGACCGTGCCGGGAACGACACGCACCAGCATCGAAGGGGTATTCGCCTGCGGCGACGTGCAGGACCGCGTTTACCGCCAGGCCGTGACCGCCGCGGGCAGCGGCTGCATGGCGGCGATGGAAGCCGAACGCTGGCTCGCAGCCCGGGAGCTGTAACGTTCACGGCGGGCTGAACGATCATCAAAGGAGGCGCGATCCGAGTGTGAAGGCTACTCGTACGCCGGCGCAGCGGCAGTGTCTTCGCTGGCCGGCCGCGCCATCGCTTGGGATTCCTGCGTGACGGCGTTGCGTTGCTGCAGGCCCGAGGGATCCCGCTCGAACGACTCGAGCTCCTTGGCGATGCGCCTGAGGTAGGTCTCTCTGATATGGAAGGGAAGAAAGGCGGCTTTGAATCCATTGAGGATGATGCGAATGATGTCCTTGGCCTCGAGGCCCATCTTGCTGTGGCACAGCCACAGCTCCCTGGACGCGGTCGTGTTGGTGATCAAGCGATTATCCGTGTTGACGGTAACGCGCAGCCCAAGATCGTGATAGAGTTTTAGGGGATGGGTAGCGAAATCGCGCACTGCGCCCGTTTGCACGTTGGACGAGGGACAACACTCCAGCGCGATACGGTGATCGTTGACATAGTGAAGCAGGTCGCCATCTTCACGTAGGCGACAGCCGTGGCCGATACGGTGTGCGCCGCACACGTGAATGGCCTGCGCGATCGATTCGGGACCGAAAGCTTCTCCAGCGTGAATCGTACAGTTGATGTTGTTGTTGCGAATCAGCTGGAACGCCTCACGATGATGCTTGGCGGGATGATCGTACTCGGCCCCTGCGAGATCGAACCCGACCACGCCGCGGTTCTTATAGGCCACAGCCAGCTGCGCCATTTCGAGCGACGACTCGGCAGAGATATTGCGAATGCCGCAGATGATGACACTGGACTCGATGCCCCGTTGGTCCCCGGCGTCCCGCAGGCCTGCCAGCACGGCCTCGACTACCGCGGCCAAGCGCAGTCCCGTCCGGGTGTGCAACATGGGCGCATAGCGCACTTCCATGTAGCGAACGTGCTCGAGCGCGGCGTCCTCTGCCAGCTCGAAAGCGACCCGGTACAGCGCCTGCTCGGTCTGCAATACCTGCAGTGTGACCTCGAATGCCTTCAGGTAGTCGACCAGGGAGCCCGTGTGCTCGCCGCAATGCAATAGCTTGGCGAGCTCTTCGGGGGTCTCACAGGGAAGCTTGATCCCCGCCTGTTCGCCCAATTCGAGAATCGTCGACAAGCGCAGCGAGCCGTCCAAATGTACATGCAGGTCTGTCTTGGGCAGCTGCTTGAAGACGGACAGCGGAAGGCTCACCAAGCTTCAGCATAGCGGAGCGGGGACAGGCCCGCCAGCGTGCATGGGGTCACCGATCGGGCCGGGAAGCTGGATCACAGGCGCTGGCGCAGGGTCGAAACGACCCGCTCGAGCTCACCCGCGTGCAGGCTCACCACGGTGGGCATGCCACCGTGCAGGCCCAGGATGTCGAGCAGGTCGATGCCGCTGTCAAAGCGGGCCGCGACGGTTAGTGTCTGTGCATCGTGCACCAGCGACACGCGCGCGCAGCGCTGCCCGAGCAACAGCAGCAGGGTCTTGTCGTAAGGGCGTCGGGCCTCGCGGGCGTCGAGGAGCGCCAGCTTTCCGTCCACCTGGTAGCCCTTGGCCAAACGGCGTGCTTCGTGCTCCAGCGGAAGCAGCTGGTCGGCGGCCTGCGAGATGCGCTCGTACAGGCCCTGATCAAGCGCGCCGCCGGCCAAAAAGCGTACGATTAGACCGCGCAACGCCTCGTCCCGGTAGCGCGCCCTCAAGGCGCGGTCGATGCGATCCGCTAGCGGTCCGGGCTTGCCGATGCGGGTGTCGATGGCGTGCGCGTCCATATCGGCGCCTTGGTAAGGTTCGCGTCCTGCGCGCATCCACTTGGCAGCCGAACACAATCCGTCAAAGTCGGTATGACAGCAGATGGTATCCACCGACCCGATGCGGGTCACCAGCTCCGGGGTGATCATCTCGGGACAGGCCCCGTGCTCGGCTTTGGTGCTGAGAACGAAGCGCGGATCGTCGCTGTACTGCGCGTGCTTGACGTGGTCGTGGTGATCCACCCACACAGCCAGGCGCTCGCCGAGCTCCTCGATGAAGGGCAGCGTCGTCCGCTCGAAGCTGGCCCCTGCGCTGCCGGCCGCGAACGCGATATCCAGCACCACGACGCGGCCTGCCAGATGCTTTGGCTTGGGCAGCTTCCGGGGGGTGCCGAAAGCCAGGATCGGAAAACGCATTCGAGTCACCATGGACTCGACGCGCGGCAGCGGCAAGCTCACCGCTGCGAGGCGGCCTTTGCTTGCTTGCCCAGCGCGCCGGTGGAACGCTTCGAGGCCGGGTTTGCCCGAGCAGCTCCGGCAACGCGTGACGCGCCCTTGGCTGTCTTGGCCGCGGCACCGCGGGAGGTCGATTTGGGTGGTTGCGCTCCTGCTTGCGAAGCCGGCTGCTGTTCGAGCCCCACGACCATGGCGGCATCGTCGCTGACTTCGCGCGAGATCGATTTGGGCAGCTGCACCCAAGTCCGGGTGGCCTCGGTCTTGGCGTAGTAGAACGTGTCTCGGCTCAAGCGAACACGCACCATCTGCAGCTTGCCTTGCTGCTTGCCCTTGAGAAAGTAGCTGACCTCGGCGACCGCTGCCGTCTCTAGCTGATCTGCCTGCTGCTCCTCGGTAAGGTCGCTGCCCGGCTGCCCGTCGAGGGCGACGTACGTCAACCCGCTGAGCCGGGCCACTTTGGCCAGCCAGTTGCCAAAGAGCTCGTTACGGCGGTCTGGAGCGGCGGCGTCGACCCACAGCGACTTGCCGGGGGTCAATCTGTTACGTTGCAGCAGCCTCCGCTCTTTGCCTTGAACGACGATGCGCACCTCGTCCACGTCCTTGGATTCGAAGGCATGCAGCTGCTTTTGCATGAAGCGCCATTCGGCTCCTTCAAGCTCTCGCACCACGGCCGACGGCAGCAGGTAGACCGTCTGCCCGCTGGGCCGCCGGGCGTAGTTGTTGCCTGCACCGTAGGTCGCTGCGCCGATCTCCAACTCGTACTTCTTGCCGCCGCAGGTCAGTACGAGCTTTTTTTCGGGCTTGTCGAGGCCGAACTCCTTGAGCTCCTCCTTGCCGATCTTCCCTAGCGAGCGCAACGCCCGCAAAGGCGTGTAGCGCTTGAGGAGATCCTGGAATTTTTCGTTTGCCAAGAAGGACTGAACGCGGTGCGTGGCGCCCTTGGGCTCACCACCCGGCCCAAGCTTGCGTTTGGTGGTGATCCAGTGGATCGGATCGCCTTGGTGGGTCATGGCCTTGACGTCGATGCTACGCCAGTCGTTGGAAACCCTGACCCGTTCGAAGCTGGCCCCGGGACAATCCACCACGGCCACTTCACTGCGTGCGTAGGTCTGCTCCTCCTCGCGTGTCCAGGTCAGGTAGGCAGCCACAAGCCCCGCTGCGGCCAGCGCCCCGTGTACCAGCGAGCTCTTCATGCCGTCGCCTCCCCCTTCTGTCGCCTGCGACGCGCGATCCATACCCCGAGCAGCAGGATGGGCGCCGGCACCGCAAAGGTGGTGGCGTAGAACCAGAGCTTGTCCTTCTCCTGGGTGTGCTCGATCGGAACGTCTTCCTCGCTGGACACCTCCCCCGACAGCTTCTCTTCGCCGATCAGCCAAGCCAGCGCGTCCACGAAAAGCAGGCTGTTGCCTGCGTTGCGCACCAGCCGGTCGCTCACGAGGTCGCCGTCGCCGATGATCACAACGCGGCCTTCGTGGCCCTCCTTCCTCGGAAACGTCACGGCGGCTGCCAGCTGCAGCGTTTCGTGCGGCTCCGCCGAATCGCGCACGTTGTTGGCGTTGAGATCGCGCCAAAAGTCGCCCGCGCCTCGCAATGTGAACACGACGGTGGGTTCGGGTGTGACCTTGTTGTCGACCTTGGCGAACGCGCTGCCCCGGTAGAGCACCGTGGCGACCTCCCTCGAATGGCGCGACATCGTGGTTACCGAAGCGTGGCTGGAATAGCGGTTGCTGAACACGATGGTGTGGTCGGCCGCCGTATGCGTCTTGCGCATGTGGTGTTTGTCACTCGCTACCACGCCCGGCAATTGCTTGAGCCCCAAACCCGACAGAAGGGCGGTGAGCCCGTGGTCGGCGTCCGCATCGAGCAGCAACAGCAGGCGGCCACCCTGACGGGCGAATTCGAGCAGCGCCAACGCCTCCTCCTCCAGGAAGCTATCCTCCGGTCCAAGCACCGCGATCGCGCCCGACGGGTCGGGCACCGTCGCCGCCAAGTCCTGTCCAAAGCGCAGCTGTTCGAGCCTCACATTGAGTCGCCTCAGCACCTTCTTCAAGCCATTGATGCCCTCACCCGGAGCTCTCGTCTCCTTTTGGGCGTTGCGCTCACCATGGCCGACAGTCAGCCACAAGCTGCGCGGCACGAGTGTCAGTTTGGTGAGATGCTGCTGCACCGTAGCGTCGAGCTTCTTGAGCACCGAGCGCGCGGCCGCCAGATCGGTGCCCACCCTGAAGGACTCGCCCCGGGCGTTGTCGAAGGGATCCGGGTCCTTTTTGCTTCCCTTGCCTGTGGGCTTGCCGCCGCCGTCTGTGCTGTCGTCACGCGGCTTGGTCTCGCCGCCCAGCAAGAACAGCACCTCGCCGTTGTCTCGGATGCGATGCTTCTTGGCCAAGCCGGGAACCATGGCGTGGTCCACGACCTCGACCGATATCCGCTCCGAGAGCTTGCTCAGCTCGCCGAAGTACGGCCTGAGCTGGCCGAGCACATCGTTCGCTCCAGCAAAGAAGAGCATCACCCGAACGGGCCGCTCCAGGGACGCGACCAGCTTGCGCGTGGCCTCGCCCGGACGCGTCGTCTTGAAGTACGACAGATCGCGCCTTACGTCGCGTTCGGAAGCCACGTAGTTGGCGGAAAGGAGAAACACGGCCGAAAACTCCAGTGTCAGGCCCGCATGTGCCGCGGTGCTGACGCGCCGCAGCTCGACCGAGTCTGCGACCGGCATGCGGACATAGACGAGCTCCATGAACAGCAAAGCCGCCAGCGCAACGATCATGACAGAGGGCCACAGCGCGCCGAGCGAGCCGCGCACGCGCGAGGTCGCCGCGTCATCGAGCCCCACCATTTCCATGGCCGGGGCTGTGGACATCGCGTACAGCAGCAACGCGACCATCACGCCCACGTAGCTGAACAACAGGCGCAGCTCCACCTGCCTGGCATCGCCCTGCGCCCGGCTGAGCGTCAGCACGCGAAGCGCGCTGCCCAACAGGACCAGGGCCGCGCCCGCCCCCGAACAGATCAAGCGTGAATCGCCCGTGCCAAACAAGCGCTCGCCGGTCCACAGCAGCGCAAGGCCGGCCAGCAACAGAGCGCTGGGCAATGCACCGGT
>JAKSBK010000329.1 GCA_022361155.1 Pseudomonadota bacterium | reverse complement strand
TACCGGATGTCAGCGGTGCACTGGGCGGCGTGCCAGGCGCTCGTGCAACGCATCCGGCGCCACGTCGGCACCGTTGGGCCACACGGGCGCGCCCCACGCCGAGAGCTCGACTCGAGCAAAGAAGACCGCGTCGCGTAAGGGTTCGAAGATCGGACCCACGAGGCTGTCGGTCATATCCCACTCACCTTCCACGCCATCGGAGAACTCCGCATACAAACGATGGGGATGCCGAGCTTCCACGTACACGAGCCGTTCCATGGTTAATCCAGAGGCACGTCTCCCAATTGTCCATCAACTCGGCCCTATGCGCCACTGCCCATTCCAAGCGGAGCCAACACGCCGAACTGCTCGAGCCGCCCGTACTGCGCGAAACCGTGCAGGACAAGCTCGCTGGGGCGTCGAGTGCGCTATCGCCCGGTCTGGTCAAGACGCGCGGAAAGAGCACGCAGTCAAACAACCTGTCTCACACAAGCTGAGACTCGGGGGGCGTAGGTAGGGGAGGTGGGGATGATGGGCCCGACAGCGGACAGCTTCACGTCGTTTTTCAAGATCGCTACGGGCGGCCTCACGCCGTACCGTTGGCAGCTCCAGGTGGCACTCGATGGTCTACCGGAGAACCTCCCTGTTCCAACCGGTCTCGGCAAAACCGAGGTGGCTCTGGCGTGGGCTTGGCGTCGTCTGGCGACTTCCGAAGAGGAGCCGCTCCACCTCGTTTACTGCCTTCCGATGCGCAGCCTCGTGAGCCAGACGGTGCAGCGCCTTACGGGCTACTTCGGCGCCCTCCGGGACCACGACGCTAGGTTTGGCGTCTGCGTTTATCAGCTTATGGGAGGCTCGATCGAAGACAAATGGGCTCGATGTCCCGACAGACCTTGGATCTTGGTCGGAACGCAAGACCAGCTCCTGTCCCGAGCCCTCAATCGCGGCTACGCGATGAGCCGTTTCGAGTGGCCGGTCCACTTCGGTCTGCTCAACAACGACTGCCGCTGGCTCATCGACGAGGTCCAGCTTATGGGGCCAGGCCTATGGACGACCTCGCAGCTCGACTGGATGCGAAGGAAGCGGTTCCCGTCGTTGAAGCCATGCCTGACGACGTGGATGAGCGCCACCCTCGGTACGTCGTTTCTGAGCACCACGGACCGGACGCGCGAGGGCCTCGGGGAACCGTCCTCGGAGCAGATCGAGTTCCAAAGGACGCTCAAGACCGCGCTCGAAGACGACATGGGGCTCGCGTGGTGGCGAGCTGCGAAGCGCCCCATCGAGTGGTGGCAGCCAGCGGGCTCGAACGCGAAGACGAGCGGAGCGAAGAAGCGAGGCGCCGCGAAGTCCACGACGGTCACGCCCGACTCAATCTCTAAGGCGGTGGTGGAGAAGCACGTAGCAGGGAAGCTCTCCCTCGTCATCTGCAACACCGTGGACATGGCCCGCGAGGTGTTCCGCGCACTGTCGTCGGTGGACCATAAGGTCCTGTTGACGTCTCGATTCCGGCGCGAAGATCGCGCTCAACATGAGCAGCGACTCCTTGAGTTCGATGCCAATCGCAAAGTGGGTAAGCTACCGAACGACGATCCGGGGCTGATCTGCGTGAGCACGCAGGTCATCGAAGCCGGCGTCGATATCTCGGCACATCACCTCTGGACCGAGCTCGCGCCGTGGCCTTCGATGTTGCAACGCTTGGGGCGTCTAAATCGAAAGGGAGATGACCAGGAAGCATGCGCGTGGGTCTGGGAGACGCCGAAGGAGGGCAGAAACAAGAGGGTCGAGCGAATCGGGCCATACGAGGCGGCAGACATCGAGCGCGCGAAGAAGCTCGTGGCCGCGTTTGCACCTCTCTCGCAGCAGAACCCCTTCGCGAAGGCCACCGACGAGCTCAGAGAGAAGTGCAAGAAGGAGCTCGAGGAAACGCTTCAGCCGAAGCCAAGCCCACTACCGCGCGCCCTCGACGTCCACGGGCTCTTCTCCACGGAGCGTGACGTCCACGGCGGCTTCACCGACGTCAGCGCCTTCGTGCGCGGCACCGATCCCGACCTCGACGCGACGGTCTTCTGGCGCGAGTGGTCGGGCGACTCCCCGCCGCGTGGTGAAGAACTCGACGGCCCCTTGCTGGAGCCCGCGAAGGAGGGCTGCCCCGTCTCCTTCGTCCGCGTCCAGAAGATGTTGGAAAGCAGCAAGGGCAAGGCGTGGCTGTGGGACGACGAGGCTGACCGCTGGGAGCGAGTGAACCACTGGGACATCCGCCCCGGTATGCTCGTGATGCTGAAGCGCGACGTCGGCGGCTACGACAGCACCGAAGGCTGGACGGGTGACAAGGCGAACGCACTCGCCGAAGTGCCTCGCGCCGGACGCGGTGCCACCTTGCGAGACGATGCCTGGACCGAGATCGGCTACTGGTCAAGACTCGAAGACCACCTCCAGGACGCGCGAGGCGAGGCCGAGAAGCTTTGCACGGCGCTCTCGCTGACGCGTGACGCGCGACAAGCCGTCGTCGAGGCGTCAGGGTTTCACGATCTCGGCAAGGCGCATCCCCAGTGGCAGGCCGCATTGCCGGGTCGCTCCGGCTTGCCCGACGCGCTGCTCGCCAAGAGCCCGCGCGTCGTCGCCGCAGATGTGGTGGGCGACGACTCCGCTGTTCGGACTGAGTTCACGAAGCTTCGCTCGCAGGCTCACGCGCTGCCGGATGAATCTCGCCGAAGGGGTCGCGAAGACGTCGTTCGCCTTCGGTGGGCCATCGACGAAAAGCTCAGCGACGGCGAGCTGAAAACGCTGCGCAATGTCGCCGGCGTGCGCTGGGCAGGACACCTCCAGTTCCGCCCGGGTCTGCGCCACGAGGTCGTCTCCGCTCTGGCGATGTGGAGGAAGTACCGAGCCAGCGCGGCGAAGCCGTACCCGGCGCTCGCGGTCTACCTGGCCGCCACGCACCACGGGAAGGCACGCACCGTACTGCGCTCGACGACTGGCGAGGGCGACGACGTGTTCGGCGTGCGAAGCGATCCGAACGAGCTTGTGATCGGTGCCGACCACTGGCCCCTCGACTTCTCCATCGCGAAGGACGGCGCCGAGGGCCGCTGGGAGGGCGACACGTTCGTATTGACTGGACACGGCTGGACGGGCCTCGTCGCCGACCTGCTCGGTCCATGGCGCCCAGAGGATGAGAGCGACGCCGGCGTCGTGCCCAAAACGGAGCCACGTCAGCTTGGTCCGTTCGCGCTGGCGCACCTGGAAGCGCTCGTCCGCATCGCAGACTGGCGAGCGAGCGATGTAGCGCACGCCACAGGCGCTCTCAAGCCGAGCGAGGTGTGCAATGACCGCTGAGCTTCGCCTTCCGGCTCTGGCGTTGCCTGGTTTGTCACCCGACAGCCTCGGCAACTACCTCGCGTCGCTCGGCCTCCTGCGGGTGCTGTCTCGAAGGTGGCCGAGCACGCGGATCGCCTGGCGAGACGACGTCCTCCAGCTGGTCGGTGGCCCGACGACGCTCGATGAACTGCTCGATGAGCTGGTGCGAGTTGCATGCCAACGAGCGTGGGCTCCGTACAAGCGAGGCT
The DNA here is from genome assembly GCA_022361155.1 of Pseudomonadota bacterium. Taxonomy (NCBI): domain Bacteria; kingdom Pseudomonadati; phylum Pseudomonadota; species Pseudomonadota bacterium. Next base: position 6,269 of record JAKSBK010000329.1, on the reverse strand, counting down.
GGCTTACGGAGCAGATGAAGGGGACGAAGCTCGGGCAGAACAAGAACACCGTGTCCCAGGCCGGTACACCAATTGCCGAGTGGCGCGCGAGACAACCCGAGGACGCAGTTGCAATTCTCGATTCCCACATCGTCGCCACAACACGCCAAATGTTCAACCCGCTTACCGGGAATGGCGGCAGCGCTGGCAACCGCGACTTCTCAGATGGCTGGAAGCTAGCCGTCGACGCAATCGCCCACGCGATCGAACGGCTCAAAGAGGCAGACGAGAAGCACGCGAGGGCGTTAGCAGAGGCCAAGAAGGTGCGGGACCGGGCGTACGCCAAGGCCGACGAGAAATACAGAACAGCCATCAACAAGGCATGTAGCGCACAGACGGACGCCGCGCGCCAAAGCGCGACGAGGAAAGCAGACGACGCGAGAAAGAAAGCACGGGTCAAGGCAGACGAAAGGCACCTAGGCGCGGCCAACAAGGCCGACGACGCTTTGGGCAAGGCCGAGCGTCCGAGAGATGAGCTAGAAAAATTGCTACTCGGACAGCCCACGACGTGGGTAGAGAAGAAGCTAAACGCGGGATCCTGGTTCAGCGCAGCGACGAAGGCCTACAACAGCGGTCAAGCTCCTGCACGCGCGGCGCTGATCTCTCCCTGGGCGATGGTGCTCGCGTGCGAGGGTCTGCTCTTCTTCGCTGGGGGTGCTTCTCGACGCCTCGGTGCCCGTACGCGAGCCATCGGCGCGTTCCCCTTCGTCACGCAGCCGGTTGCTCCCGAGGCTGCTGGCGAGGCCGGTCGCATACTGGGCGAGCTCTGGGCGCCCATCTGGGCCCGCCCAATGACCGTTGCTGAGACGACGACGCTGTTCTCGCGTGGCCGAGCGGAGCTCCGCGGGCGCGGCGCGGTGACTCCCGCTGCATTCGCGACGGCCATTCGAGAGCGAGGCGTGGACGCTGGTGTCCGCGAGTTTCGTCGCTTCTCCCTAGGCAGAACGACAAGCGCAAACACATTTGAACCCCGATTGGAGGCTCGCTTCTCCCTCGACACCGGTACTGAGCTGGCGAGCGGGGCAAGCTCGTCGACGCTCGAACGCGTCACCGCCCTGATCGAGCAGCGCGGCTTCCCTCGTGACCGGAAGGTGGGCCAGCGGTGGCGCTTCGAGGGGCTTCGTGGCCCGATCGAGGTGGCGCTCCTCGACGTCGCAGCGGAGCCGAATCGGTCCGAAGCGGGCATTGCTCTGCTCGACGCGGTCACTGCGGGGCTGGACCGCATCGACCGTAACCGGAACTTCCGCGAGGGTAATGTTCGCTGGAAGCCGCTGCCACTCGAGTGGCTGTCTTTGCTCTTCGCCGACGAGGGGCCCGGAGTCGAGGCACGGCTCGCCCTGTCGCTCGTGTCTGCGTTCCCTGAGGCACTGCCGTTCGCGGCGTTCCGCTTTGGGGTGGAATGGACCAGAGACGGCAAGTACGACTGGAGCACCAAGCCAAGTTGGTTCGAACACGCCAAGGTGGCCCCTGCACGCTGGGTGTGGGGACCGGGGCAACCTGCCCGTGTCATAGGAGCAGTCCTGTGGCGACGCCTGTTCGACGAGGGCAAGCTGGACGCCACCAACACGCGTCGTCCGCAAGGTCGCGGGCCGCTGCCCGCCAGATTGTCGGACGTGAGTCGTTGGCTCGCAGGCGAGATCGACGAGTCACTCTTCGTGGCGTGGATTTCTCGGCTCGCGCTCTTCGACTGGCGACGGATTTCGCAAGAGGTGCGCTCCCTCGTGAACGCGGAGACCGCACGTCCGCGAGCGGATGGTGAACTGGCACTGCTGGGACTTACTCAGCCCCTCGTCGATCGGCGGGCCTTGGTCGTTCGAAGCCTCTCGCCGAACGACCTTCTTTCCGATGACACGGGCGCGCGCACGGCGGAGGCAGCTCGCTCGCTCGTCGCGTTGATTCGCGCGGGCAAACTCGGCGCCGCGCTGGGGCTCGCGAGCAGCCGCTACGCGATGGCCGGTGCGCGCCTCGCGTCGTTCGAGGCGCCGTTCGCCACGCACGACCCGGACCGCCTTGTCGCAGCCCTGCTGTTCACCATCTCGGACCGCGATCGAGCGGTCCTATTCGAATGCTGGCTGCGTCCTCGACGCCGGCCACAGAGAGGAGAAGCGCATGCCTGAAGCAGAGACGAGTCATCCGAAGAAGCTCACTCCCTCCGACGTTTTGAAGAGTGAGGCGCCGCTTGTCCTGACAGCGACACTCGAACCGGTCGTTGGTGACCGGTTCCAACCCGCGGGGTTTCCCGAGATCGGTCACGTCATTTACAAGGCGCCTCGAAAGGACGGCAGCACCGAAAGTGTCTGCATCGTCGACAGCGCCGCCAGCATGGCCAACCACCTCGAATCGGTCTGCCAGCGCGGTGCGCACGACCTCGATCTCGTAAGCGAGCTCCAAGGTATGCCGTACCTCCGGTGCGTGACTGGCGATCTAAAGGGCAAGCGGTTGCCAAGCGAGGGTCGAGAGGTTGTAGTCACAAGCCTCACCGAGGGGCACCGCATCGCCTCGAACTACTTCTTCGGGGTTCGCAAGAACAGGAAGTGGGATGGGAAGAGCGCGCGGCGTGTCGGCAGCGGTCACTCGATCGCCGATGAGAGCTTCGGCGACGAACTTGCGGGACCGACGCGTTTCGGAATACAAAGTGACGGGCAATCCATAGCCCATCCGCCGCCACATCGGTGGTGGAACGTTTTCAAGACCATCTTCCAGTTCGACCCGAACTCGCTGGTTCACGGAGTCCTGTTTACGGAGTGGCAGATCAAGATCCCCCGAGCGCTCACGGCACACCTTGAGGCTTTCGGTGCAGGCCGTGTCGATCGCTCGGGCGTGAAGTTCGACCACCTGGGGAAAACGACTTCCGGTCAGCCTATCTTCGCGGTCGACGACGCCACCGCAGAGTCGATTCGTGCCACGTTCGTCCTAGACGTAAGCCTGATCCGATCCTTTGGCCGCAAGAGCCGCGACGGTGCCGAGGAGACACAGCTCGGTCTGTCGGACAAGCAGAAGGAGTTCGTCGTTGCGCTCGCGCTGTGGAAGATCGGGAAACTTCTCGATTCGCCGTTCCGCTTCAGGTCTGGCTGCCACCTCCGACGTACGAGCCTCAAGAGTGCCGCTCAGAGCCTCGAGGGTCCCGAAAAGGATGTGGAACTCGACGTCGACATCCGCACGGCGATCACGAGCGCTGACTTCCGAAGTAAGGAGAACGGCGAGCCGGAGTTGCCGATCGTTACCGACGTGTACTGGCCCCGTGAGGAACTGTACCGGGAGGCTCCGGCCGATAGCACCGAGAGCGCCGAGGAAGACGATGGCTCGAAAGAAACCGAATGATGCTGATCATCCTTCGCCAAGAGTTCCCGTTGGGCCGATTCCACGCAACGCCATGGCGCGTGAACCCGTTCGACGACCCGCACGGGGAGTGGCCACCGTCCCCTTGGCGGTTGGTTCGCGCGATAACTTCGCGCTGGTACCAGTGGGCGCGCGAGACAGACCCAGAGCCAGACGTCGCTGAGCTCGAGGGCTTGCAGGCCGCCCTGTGCAAGAGCGTGTACGCCTTCCACGCTCCCGCAGATGCAAGAAAAGGCAGCCCGCTCAGGCAGTACCACCCCACTGATTTCGGCTGGAAACCAGCGGAGAAGAAAAAGGCGGGCACTCGAAGCTATGGCACGAGCTTGGTGCAGGACAACTACTGGTGCGTCCCCCCACGAGCGCCGGTGTGGTGGTTCATCGTCGGCGACTCGTGGACGCCGCATCTCGTACAAGTGCTTGATCAGTGCCTCTTACGCATTACCTACTTCGGACGAGCCGAGACGCTCACGCGAATTCGCCGAGCGGATCCAGAGGAAACCATCTCGGAGAACAACTGCACACTTTTGGAGCGGCGAACGTCTGGATCCGTTCCAGTCTTGGTGCCACTCGAAAACGCCACGCGTGCAGACGTCGAGCGCATTACCGACGACCCTCAGTCCAAACAGCGAGCGATTCCTCCGGGTGCGCGCTTCCTTTACGCAGTTCGACCACCGCGCCCTGCGTCCCGCGAGCGCCGACGCGTACCTGTGCATCGGCCCGATTGCCACCTGATGCAGTTCGCAATTGGATGGCACGTCGCGCCAGAGCCCCGAGCGATCGTGCGACTCACGTCACGGTTCCGAGGCGCCGTGCTCCGCGAGCTTCTGCGGCTCAAGACCGGAGAAGCTTCGGTGACCTGGACGCGCGTCGATCGCGACGTGCGCGAGTCGATCGCGGACATGGTCGGCAAGGACGCGAACGACGCCCCCCTCAAGGGACATCGGCACACGGAATTTCTGGTCTGGTGCGAGGGCGGTCGGCCGACGCGCCTCATCGTCTGGAGGGGCGCACGTGCCTTCGATGCGGACGAGCAGGAGGCGATCCTGCTGGCCGCCTCTCGCGACGTGTCCTGGGCCGCCGCAGGCTCAGACGCGGACGAGTGGAAGGCGCGACTGGTTCCTCTGGATCGTGACGTCCCTGCACCTCCGGGGTTCAACGAGACGGAAGCGCGACACTGGGAATCCGTGACGCCGTACGTCCCGCCCAGGCACTACCTGCGCGGGGGAAAGGAGCGCGAGAGCGAGTCGCTGGTGGCGCAAGTCCGGCGGGAGCTACAACGGCGGGGCTTCGCGGAGGCAGAGCAGGTCGACGTCGACGCTGTCGGCGCTCCAGCTTGGGTGGCAGTCCATGTGCCGCGTCGAAAGGCGAACAAGCGAGCCTTTCTGGGTGATCGCCGAGGGCAGGCTATCCGTCTGACCTTTCCATCCCCTGTCGTTGGGCCCATTCGGTTGGGGCACTCCAGCAGTTTCGGTCTCGGCCTGTTCCGTCCTGGCGCACGTAGTCGATGACCAAGAAGCCTCAAAGCCTCGCCCTGATCCCGAGAGTCAGTCCCTACCATGGCACCCACCTACTTGACCCCGCGGAGCCCGCTCGTTCTTTTCAGCGTCCGCGCGAAGCCGATGTAGCGAAGGTACCGCGTTGAGTTCAGCCCGCGCGCAGCGCGAAGAAGTCGAGGTCGCTCTAGAGTGGTGGCGGTCGAAATCGAGATAGGGCGCTCGACGAAGAGCTCGATAAGGCTGTCTTGCCACCAGGCTCCGCAGCACTTTGGCCGCCCGCGTGCTACACTGAACCGAAGTCATGCCAACGCCTGCGAAAAAGGGATCCGCGAGCAACGGGCGCCGCACGGGCGCTCAGCGCAGGCTCGCGCCTATGCATGTGCCCAAACAGAAGCTTCGCAAGCCGACAGCGAAGCAGATGGCCGCTCGCAAACTTTTGTTGGCAGAGCTCGGCAAGGGTAAAAGGCCGCTGACGCAAGCCGACCTCGACGAGATACGACGAGAGTGGGCCGAAGCCGAAAACCGCTGATCCCCGTCCGCAGATGTCGCAAGGCCTGACGTTCGATACCGGTGCCCTGATCGCGCTGGAGGCGCGGCGGCTCCGAATGCGCAAGGTGGTGGCAACTGCAGCCGAGGAAGCGCTGGTCATCACGGTACCGATGCCCGTGATTGGAGAGTGGTGGCGTGGACCGCGTACCAAGCGAGCGGATCAGATTCTCCAGTCCGTAGATATCGAAAGCCTCACGCTCGAACTCACCAAGCAGACAGGCGAAGCCATGGCTCAGACCCGCGGCGATGACTTCGTGGACGCCCTGGTCATGGCCTCCGCCTCTCGGCGCGGTGACAGGGTCTACACATCGGACTACGACGACTTGTCCGCTTACCTCGAGCTGTTCCCCGAGGTCCGACTGTTTAAGGTGTAGTCGGAACGGGCGGTCTGACCCGGAGTGAAATCGGAGGCAACCCGGAGCGCGGCAGACCGATGACGGGTAAGAAAGCGTGGCGTTCGAGGTGGCGGTGGCGGCCAGGCCGGACTGGGCAACGCCTACTCAAACACCGCGTCGAGACTGGGTGCGGTGATGACGCGCTCGGCCCATCTATCGAGTTGGTCTGCGCTCGCGCTGCGAACGCGCGTCAGCACAGGCGAGTACTTTAAAGGACACCCATAGTCTTGACAACGTAGCTGCTCGGTGCCATAGAGGAAGTACGATGACGGTGGCGCGTGCGGAGCAGGTGAGCGTGGATGCGACGCCTTGGTATCATGTGATATCCCGCTGTGTGCGGCGGGCGTTCCTGTGCGGGCAGGACCGGTACTCGGGGCGCAACTTCGACCACCGCAAGGTCTGGGTGGTCGAGCGGGTCAGGGAGCTGGCTTCCGTGTTCGCGGTCGATGTG
>JAKSBK010000328.1 GCA_022361155.1 Pseudomonadota bacterium | reverse complement strand
GGCCGGTCAGCCTAACATCATCGCGACTCCGGCGGATCGAGTCCGGCGTTGGGAAGCCTGCCTGCTAGGTGTGGACTGGGACGGGCCGCTCGTGAGCGGCGAGCGTTTCAAGATCGAGGAAGTGCTTGGCGAGCCGGTACCAGACCCTGATCTCAACATGGCGAGCTCGTGCGACCCGTGCGCGGCGCACCATGCCATCGGCGACCCGCCGCGGCATCCTGTTCCTGGGACGACCAACGAGTTCCTTTGCGGCGAATGCCTTCCAAGGCAGGTTGCGCAGGGCCGGATCTGTGTAGACTGCCCCTTCAACCTATGGGCCAACCACGCCACGGATACTTGCGAATGCTGTCCTCCAGGTCAGATCCTCGGCTCCACCGGAAACAACGTGTGTGAAGTATGTCCTCTTGGGCAAGGCGGTGATTGCGTTGCCAATTCCTGTGTGTGGTGCCCCGTCGACTTCAGCGTGGACGCCGCCACGGAGCTTGGAGTCCCTTGTCCTGAGGCTCAGGGCTTCGGCTCGGGCGCTACTCAATCCGACCAGGCGGTCTGCCCTGACGTTTGGATCGAGGTCCAGCACCTACCAGCAATCGCCGACAAACCGACCCTTGATATGTCCGCTACAGCGAGCGATGCAGCGTCACTTGACGAGGCGACCTGCATCGGAACCACGGTCGGCTACGATGTGCTGCGGCCGGATGGTTCCGGCGGCTGGCAGCTTCGGTTCACTCGCCAGAGTCAGGGAGTCTTCGGCACCTCCGGCTGCACGTTCAGCGCAACGGACTCCTTGGACACTTCAACGCTGCCAACAGCGATCCGGATACGTATTCATCCGCCCAGCGGCGGAACTGCTGCGACCACCACACAGCTACGTCTCGAGACCGAGGAAGACGAAAGGGTCTGTGGTGGCCCGCTGCTATGATGCCTCTCGAGTGCTAGGCGTATTCCAAGCCCGTAGACGAATCCAATTGAGCATTGCGGTACTTCTTGCCAGCGGGAGTGCCGCTTACGGATGCTGGGGACCCCATTGCCCGGAATCGGGATTGGACGGCGGAGAGCAGTTTCGTATCACTTTCGTTTCTGGCTTGCGGAATTGCCAGGAGATCTCTGAGGAACCGCTAGTCAACTTTAGGCCGGGTGATTCCTTTGTACTCACAGCAGGTAAGCAGACACCGCGTCCAGAATGCGACAATCAGCACCCGCCTTCTATGGGGGGCGGGCCCCAGGGTCCACAACCAATACCGGTGCCTGCCGACCTCAGCCCCTTTTTGAGTCAATGTGGTTTGGTGGGTGCTACTGCCCT
>JAKSBK010000327.1 GCA_022361155.1 Pseudomonadota bacterium | reverse complement strand
GGCAGCCAGAGGTCAGTGATAATCAATTCCGCCTTCGCGGTGGCAACCCTGGGTTCCTTCCCAACCTCGTCATTGCTCACGCATGCCGCGGCGCCTGCCATGGCGAGGCCGAGCATTGCGCTGCAGATCAACACTCGCTTGGAGTGTCTGTTCTTCCTTCTGTTCATTACTTCGCTCCTTGATTACAAAACCCCACGGCCCGCCGGATGGCGTGCCGCTGCTGATGCAGACCCCGAGCGAAGGACCCCCGCTCGGACGCGCGCCGCACCGTGAAACGTGCCGGCCCGCGAGCCTGCTATTCGATTACAGCGCCCGACTCTAGTCGAAGTCAATAGCGATAGGCAAGACGCTCAAATCGCTTTTTCCAAAGAAATTATGCCAGATATTGAGGCTTTTCCTTATTGTTTGCTGTTGCTAATTCTTATCGAATTAGACATGGTTTCCAAGTTTGACGCTTGTTCCAGGCTACAATGCTAATGGATGGGAAAACCGGAGCCACCACGATGCTGCCATCCGTGGTCGTGAACGTGATCGTGGTCGTGGTCGCTCCGTTGGGCCTGGAAGCTTCTGCAATCACGCTGCTGCGCAGCGATTGTCGCGAGCTGCCGAAGAGGCTTCGGTGCTGGTGGCTGCGGTTGGGAGGAATTCGGCTACGTACACGACCACGACCACGACCACGACCACGACCACGACCACGATCACGATCACGATCACGACTACGACTATGCCTGGCCCACATACCCATCTCGGGAAGGCCTGAATTCGCAGCCATTTGGATCAGTTTCGGGATATTTACGACGCACGGACCGCTGCAAGCGGGCGTCGAATTCGCCTTGTTCTGAAACACGGCCTCGTAAGTGCCCGAGATTTGATCGGAAGGATGTGATCATGCGGCAGTCGCGATCGTGATCGTGATCGTGGTCGTGAACGTGGTCGTGAACGTGGTCGTGGTCGTGGTCGTGGCCGTGGTCGTAGGCGCTCCGTTGCGCCTGGAAGCTTCTGCAATCACGCTGCTTCGCAGCGATTGTCGCGAGCTGCCGAAGAGGCTGCGGTGCTGGTGGCTGTGGTTGGGAGGAATTCGACTACGTTCACGACCACGACCACGACCACGACCACGTTCACGACTACGCCCTAGTCCACCCGAAAGACGTCGTCGCGGATCTCGGCCCGCTTGATGTTGGTGTTGCGCCGAATGACATCGGACAGTTTGGTGTGTTTGACTTTGCGCAGATCCTTTTGGGTAAATATCCGCTCGTACCAAAAACGGTCGCCGTCGCGGAGCGCTTCGAATTGTTCTTTGAGCGAGCGCCAGACTAGGGGGCCAACCATGGCGTTCCAGCGATGGTTTTCGGCCAGGCCCCCGACCCAGACGTCGATGTGGTCCACGTGCTTGTAGACGCTGGCAAGCCTGTTGCGGATGGCGAGGGGGGCAGGGAACTGGGCCCAGTGTTTGATGCGGGCCAGGCCGTAGGCGTGGCGGACGTCGTTGTAGCGCGGCAGGCCGTGATCGCGGCCGCGCTGGATGTTCAAGGCGGCGAGATCGAGGCCGCGTTCGTTTGGTGGGCCAAAGAGGAAGTTGCGCAGCTCATCGACCAGGAAGACGTCGACGTCTTCGCATTGCTGGCTGGCGAGACCGCGCAGCAGGGGCTCGATGCCGTGCGTCTTGATGATGTGGGGGTTGAAGAAGGCCTCGCGCAGGGGTAGGGCGCTGCTGTAGCCACGGCTGTCGATAAGCCTTAGAGCGGAGCCGACGGCGCTGTGGCCGAAGCGGTAGGTGGCGGTGGAGAAGACGTTGGCGATGCTGGCGTCGACCTCGGGCTTGTAGCCGGAGTAGGGGCTCAGGGCGCCCGGGCCCAGGAGAAGGGGGAGAAACTCGTTATAGGTAATGTGCTGCATGAGGGCGCCGACCCAGCGCCGAGCTTCCTGGTAGATCCACTCTCCGGTTTTTTGTGGGTTGTGCTTGCGCAAATCGTGCGCGATGCGGTTGTGCTCGCGTACGAAGAGCGTGTGCAGGGCGGTCAGGCCGGCCTGTTCGTTGGCGCGGATGTCGCCGGCGAGAAAGAGGGTGGGATCGTGGGGCGTGGGGGCGTTGGCCTGGTGCGAGGTATTCAGGGGCAGCAGGGGCCCTAGGCGCCCGCCCCAGCTCGTCTTGAGCTTGCCGCTGCGGTCCATGCGACGCAGGGCCGCGGCGCGGGTGGGGTCGGAGCCGTAGACGTTGGAGGCATCGATCCAGGTCGTGATCTCGTTGAGCTGCTGGCGGGGGTTGCCCGCGTCGGTCCCGGTATCGGGGTCGTGGAGCGAGCGGTGGAAGTCGATGGATGCGTTTCCGTCTTCGCCGGGGTCGAAGTGATGGTCACCAAGGGGCACCGGGATGGGCTGGGACTCCTTCGTGCCGCCGGTCAGATCGATGTCGTGGTCCAGGAACTGGCCCCACTGCCACAGGAAATCGCTGGCGCCTACGGTGTTGAGCTTGGGGCCGTCTGGGTGTTTGTTGACGGCGTTGCTGATGGCCCTCGGGTTGGGGTGGTCGTAGTTGGACTCGACGCGGCGTGCCAGGGGTGTGTCGGCCTTACCTATATCCGGGTCGTGGCAGTGGTTGCCGCTGCCGTCGATGCTGCGAAAGCGTGGGATCGCATCGACGCAGGCGGGCTTGGTGCCGCGAAAGGCGCTGTCGAGCACCGCGCCGATCTCGTCGGCCAGGCTCTGGGCCTGGGCCGGAGCGTGCAGTCCTGGAACTGATGCCGCCAGTACCATAAACGCGATCGGCCGCAGGGAGCGGCGAGTCTGCGGATTGTAGGTTCCTGATTTTGGGCTGGAAGAATCGGTGCCTTTGAGCATGGAAACCTGTTTGTTTATAGGCCGAGCACGAGGCGGCAAGTCGCCGAACGGAGTCCCGGCAGCCGTGGAAACGAGGTGCGTCGCCCGCAACTCCACTGTTACAGCCTGTCTGCTGCACAGGCTGTGGCTACACTGCCTCTCTTGCGCGCGTGTTCTTGCGCGCGCTTTTCATGCGCGTGACCGGCGTGCCGCGTTTTCGTGCGATGTCGCGCGCGCGTCCGTGCTTGCACGCGGCGGTCGCGACGACACTGCCGGTCGTACGCTCTCCCCCGGTTAACCGAGCCGAGTCCTACGCTCGAAACCGGTGATCAACTGCTGTGTGTGAAAAACTTCGTCGCCCGCGGTCCGGCTCGCCAGAGAGTGTTCAATGCTCGAACACCCAGAGACCGCTCCCTTTGGAAAACCTCGTGCTGCAAGGCGAGCTTGGTGAGTCCTGTCAGGCAGCGGCCAGGCTGTCAAGGTGTTTTTTCGTTTTGCTTTCCGAACGGGAGCGCCGTGGTCACGCGCGGGGCCAGGGCCAGATCCCAGCGAGCTGTGGTGGCCGTTGCGTGGCCGTGGCCGTAGTCGTGGTCGTGGTCGTGGTCGTGGTCGTGGTCGTGGTCGTAGTCGTAGACCTCATCCGTGATCTTGTACTTCAATTTATCATGATATATTGAAGTATATGTACACTCGGTCACTAGCTCTTCCGGGCCCTGGGAGCGAGACTTTCTTCCTATGGGGTCCCTGACAGACAGGCAAGAGTACGCTGCTACGCCAAGCGTACCCCGAAGCTCTCTGGATCGATCTGCTCAAAGCGGACGAATACCGGCGCTATTTGCAGAATCCGGAGTTGCTGCGCCTTGAGCTTTGCGCAGCTGAGCTACTGGCGTTTGGCGAGTGGTGTCGAAGTGGACTTCATCATCGACGACGTCGAGCTGGCTATCGAGTGCAAGGCCACGCGCACGCTGTCTTCTCAACATTTGAGGGGTCTGCGAGCGTTGCGGGACGAGTATCCACGCCTGAAGCGGCCGCTGGCGGTGTGTCTGGAGCCCAAAGCCCGCAAGACCGAGGATGGCATCTGGGTCTTGCCCGCATCTCAGTTCGCCGACCGGCTATGGTCGGGCGATCTGTTCTAGTGTTAGTGGGCGCCTACGACCACGACCACGGCCACGACCACGACTACGCCTACGGCCACGACCACGGCCACGGGCACGGGCACGGCCACGACCACGATGCGCGATCGTTCACGGTCCGGGTGTGGGTAGGCACGCCGCGGCCAGGTCGAGTGCATCGACCGGATGTACATGAATCTGTATTGGAGTTTACGGGGTGTGGTTCAGGCAGTAGCTGGCGGTGCCGCCGGAGCGGTGGCGGATGCGCCAGCGGAAGTGGCGGCCGGCGTAGCGGGTGACCACGTGGGCGAGGTTTTCGCTGCAGGTGGAGCGGCGCGAGCTGCGCCGGGTGCGCCACGAGGTGCAGGGGCTTCTGGTGTTGCGGCAGCGCTGCAGGTACAAATCGACGTTGCCGGCTCCTTGAGCGCAGTCGAGCGTGGCGCTGACGGTCGTGCCGTAGGCGAGCGGTTCGGTGCCAATCGGAACGTAGGCGTTGCGGTTGGACCCGGAGACGCTGCCCGAGGCGTTGCAGGTTGGGTCGCAGCCGCCCGCGTCGTTGCAGATGCCGGCGCCTCCATTGCACAGGGTCCCTGCAGCGACGAACTCGTACGTGCAGCCCGAATCGGCGTCGCAGCTGTCAATCGTGCACTCGTTGTTGTCTTCGCAGCTGATCGGCGTGCTCGTGCAGGTTCCCGTGTCGGGGTCGCAGCTGCCGGGGTTGCACGCGTCGCTGCCCGGGCAGAGTATCTCCTCGTAGACGCACTCCCCCGTAGTCGAGTGGCAGCGGTCGCTGGTGCACCCATTGTCATCGTTGCATACGATCGGGGCGTTCACGCAGCCGATAGCTGGATCGCAGCTGTCGGTGGTGCACGCGTCGGTGTCCTTGCAGTCTTTGGGCACTGCGGTGCACTGCCCGTCGACACAAACGTCGTTGAAGCACATGTCGTCCGCGTGGGTCATGCAGCCCCCGTCGGCGCTGCATCCCGGTGCTGGCTCGAGCTGGGCGAGGGCTGCCGCCACGTCGGTCTTGCCGGCGCCCCAGTCGTCGTTGGGCTCGCTGCCGGTGTAGTCGTCGCGCCGTGCGCTGTTCGTGAGGATCGTGCGAGCGGCGGTGTGGTCGAGGTTGGCGTCTCGCTCGAGCAACAGGGCCACGGCGCCCGTGACGTGGGGCGCGGCCATGCTCGTGCCCATGAGCACGAAGTGCTTTTGGTCCGAGGTGACGAGGTTGGCCCAGCGCAGCGACGACTGGTGGGGCGGCAGCGACAGGTGGTGCTCGAGCGTGTCCTGGCTCAAGGTGGCCGCGATGCCGACACCGGGAGCCGCGATCTCGGGCTTGGTCCGGTCGTCCCGCGTGGGTCCGCGGGAGCTGAAGTGGGCCAGCAGGTTGTAGGGCTCGCTCCAGTCCGAAGGGCCGTCCAGGTAGCAGGGATGCCCGTCTTTAGCGAAGTCGTAGTCGAAGAAGCCTTTGGCACCCCCCTCCATATCCATGAAGAAGGGGTCCAGGGTCGACTGCGGGCCCCACGGGTAGTCGTTGTAGAACTGGCAGCAGGGTGTCGTCTCGCTGTGCTCGCACGTGCCGTCGGCGGGGTACAGGTCGGCGTACTGCCAGGCCATGCGCGTGGTGTAGGCGCCGACGGTGATCAGGTTGCGGGCGGTGCCTGGAGCGTTGACGGTCATCTGGTTATCGGTGGGCTTGCCGTCGAAGAGCAAGCGTGCTGCAAGCATGGGCGCGCTGCGGCCGAACCAGGCGTGGTACTCGCTCTCGCTGCCGGCCATGCCGTCGTCGCAGATGTGCAGGCGCCACAGGCCTTTTGCCACCGGGCTGGCGTTGTCGAAGTCGGATAGCTGCACGAACAGCTCGTTATCCCCGTTGTTGCTGCCCCAGCCCAGCCGGTCGCCGCCGTTGCCGACCGAGATCGTGCCCTCGGAAGTGCGATAATAGGTCGTGGGCGTGCCGGTGTCCCAAACGCGGAACCAGCGGCCGAAGGCGTTCGGGTAGGTCGCACCCGAGGGTGTGATGACGCGGATCCGGTTGCGATCGCTGCCCGGGTACCAGACGCTGACGAACAGGTAGTCGCCGGTCGCGCCGGCAGGCATGTCGATGGCGATTTCCGAGCAGCCGCCTTGCGGCACGGCGCTGCTTCCGTGAATGGGTGGTCCCCACAGGTGGGCGGTGCGGCCGCCCGCATTGCGCGCGGCGTTGCCCGCGGCGGCCACGACGATCCGGCCCTGGCCGACCAGGCTGTCGAGGCCGAGCTCCTGCAGCGTGGAGCCGTCGTGCGGCCCGAGGTCGTTGCCGAGGCTCAAGTTGACGACTGCCGGCATGTTCAACGCGGCCGCGCGCTGGAAGATCCAGTCCACTCCGTCGATGATGCCGAGCGCGTTGTTTCTGGGACCGAGAAAATCGAACTTGACGACGATCAGCGTGGCCTCCGGAGCCACGCCTGCGAACTGGTAGGGGACGCTGCCGTCGCCGTGTGCCAGGCCGCTGGCAGCGGCCGTGCCGAGCACATGCGAGCCATGCGCGTCGATGTCTTTTTGGACGCAGTAGGTGCCTTGCCCGTCGATGCAGGCCTGAATGTCGGCGGCCTCGTAGACGTGGCCGTAGGTCTTGCCCGGGGGGCTCTGATCCGGTGGGTTCGCGTCCGCGTAGTCCGATTGGTCCCACAAGGCGTGCACGCGGGTAGTGCCCTGCGCATCCCTGAAGTCGGCGTGGTTCCAGTCGATGCCGGTGTCCAGGAGGCCGACCACGACGCCCGCGCCGCCGGTCGCGGGCGAGCCCTCGGGACGCAGGCTCGGCGGCACGTTGACGCCCGTGGGCCCGCGGCTGATGTCCATGAGCTTCTCCACGCGCGGGGCGCACTCCACGCGCGACACGGCCGCGAGCTTGGCGATGTCCGGCAGCCTTTCCATGGGTACGGTCGCGGTGACGATGCCGTTGCTGACCACCGTGCGGATGCGCGCGCCGAGCACGCTCAGCGCCCCGAGGCTCGCGGTTTGCCTCGGGCCGCTGTCGGTCTGAATGAACACGTCCACCAGGGCCGCCTCTCGGCCCTGAAAGCGCCCCTTGCGCACGCTCATCAGGCGTTCGGGCATGAGGCGGGGCAGGTTGGCCAGGCCGCGCCACTTCGGGTGCCGCTTGGCGGCCGCCCACCTCACGTAGGCGGCTTGCAGCGTGCGGTCCAGCTTGGCGAGCGCGCCGCCGTGCCGGAGCGTCAGCGCCGCGGTCTGGTTGTCGATGGGTCCCGCGATCGGTTCTTGCGAGCATCCGATCAGCGCAACGAACACACATGCGAGCAGCCTGGTTCGAACTGACACAAGCTTCATAAACTACCCCTGATGAATCACCCCTGCTGAGTTAACCCTGACGAACTATGTTCGATGAAATACCCCTGCGAGCTACGCCCGCTGAATACCCTTGATGAGCTACGCCCCCCGAGCGCCCTTGACGAGCTACGCCCGCTGAATACCCCTGATGAGCTACCCCGAGCGTACAAGGCACCGCAGGTGCAACGGGTGCGGGCTCAGAGGAAGTTATTCGCCGCGATCGGCATCTGGTCAAGGAGTTTCTTACTCGCTATTGGGTATTTGTCGAATGCGACAATTGCGCCTTGACTTGCTCGAGTATCGTGTAAGACCACCCGCGGGTGGCGCGTAACCGTTCACCGGGGTCTGCAACGAAGTTGCAGGTCAGCCGAGCAGAGCCCTCGCGTCCAGGACTCGGTCGACCAGATCTTCGGACCAGCTGTTTTTCCGAAGCCCGTGCGGCGCGACCAGCGTCAGCAGGACGCGTTTTCTGGTCTTTGTTTGCTGCTCGAAGATGCGCAGCTTGTCCTTCAATGTGCGGGCATAATCTTTGGTGATCACGAAAGGATCGCGGCTGAACTTGATTTCACACAGGTTGATAACGCCGTCTGCACGCTCGAAGAGCAAATCGACCTGAGCCCCTTCGCGTTCGGGCTTGCCCTTGGGAGCCAGGCAGGTCCAGGAACCCAGCGCGGTGACAAGGCTGCTGATGCCGAGAGCGCGGGCGAGCTCCTGAGCGTGCTTCAGGCAGACGCCCTCGAAGGCGTAGCCTGCCCAGGCGGTGTAGGCGGGTGTCTGGGCGCGACCTTGCCAGTAGGCGGCTCCGCCACGCGCCAGCACGCCCCTGGGGCTCGACTCGACCCACTTCAGGTGAAAGAGCGTGTACTCGTCGATCAGCCTGAACAGCGCCTGCTTCACCTTCTTGTCGTAGGGCTCCACGCGGGCGACGAACCCGGCCTCCTCCAGCTCCTGCAGGCGCCGGTTGATGCCTCCGCCGGACGAAGCGCCCAGGGCGCTGAGCAGCTCGTTTCTGGTTAGTCCGCGGCGCCGTCGCGCCAGCGTGCGCACGATTCGCTGGTGCTCCTCGTGGTGCTCGAATAGGCTTTCGAACACGTTGCGGAATTCGTTTCGTAGTGCACCGCCGCGCTCGAAGCACAGGCGTCCTATGGCTTCCGTCGCAGATTGCCCGCGCTCGATCAGGTCGAGGTAGTAGGGCACACCGCCGAGGCTCATGTACAGCTCGAGCGCTTCGCGCTCGGAAAACCTCAGCCGGCGGGCGCGCAAGTACTCGAGGGCTTCGCTCAAGGTGAAGGCTTCGAGACGCAGCTGGCGCGTCAGGCGGTTGTGCAGGCCGCCTTTGGCGTGGACGATGCGGCGCAGCATCCAGGAAGCTGCGCTGCCGCAGAGAATGAGCTTGAGCTGTGGCAAACGCGAGAGCCGCGTGTTCCAGGCATGGTCGATGGACTCCAGGAGGCGCGCCCGTGGGGTCGCCAGCCAGGGGAGCTCGTCAAAGAACAGTGCGATGGTCTTGTTGGGCTGCTGCTTGGCGCGCGCCTGCACCAGATCGCACAAATAGCTCAGTGCGTCGTCCCAGGATTTGAAGTCCGGCAGCGGAACCGCGAGGTCCCAGGCAGCCTCGATCGCCTGTCGAAAACGCCGGAGCTGAAGACGGGTCGTGCCGCCCTTTTCTCCGGTGATCTCGAGGTAGGTTCCTGCGGCTGGTTGCACGACGGAGCGAATCAAGTAGGTCTTTCCCACGCGCCGGCGACCGTACAAAGTAAGGAGCTCGGGCCGTCGTGATTCGAGCGTGCTTTCGAGCAGCTCGCGCTCGCGGCCGCGTGCGACGATACGAGATTTGGCCACCTTGTTGAGAATAGCTGGCCAAATCTGTCGGCTCAAGAGAGATTTGGCTACGTTTCCAGTATTAGCTGGCCAAATCTAAGGCTCGTCCTGTTACGGCTGGACGCCGGTGGCTGGGCCGGCACCGACGCTGGGCACTTCGCCGGCCAGCGCTTGCGACAGGAACCGGATCACGTCGGCGCGACCTTGCATGGTGCGGGTTGCCACGAAATGACCGTCCTCGCCCGTGGCGGGCGCGTACTGGCGCAAGGCGAGCGTGCGGGTGCCCATCGCGCCCGCGGGCGCGTTGCCGGAGAGCGGGGGATCGGCGGTGATTTGGCTGAAGTCCTGCAGCACCGGAGTCACCTGGGTCAGCCCGGCACCTCTGGCATAGGCCTGCATGGCCGGTTCGGGCGAGAACGTGTCGCCCGGCCCGTAGGTCATGAAGAGGTGCGGAAGGTCCTGTGCGTTTTCGGCTTCGGGGCGCAGGGCGGCCGCGAAGTTGATCCCGTCGGAGCGCTCGAAAAAGCCCTGGAAGAGCGCGAGCATGGGGTTCATGTCGCCGACGGCCAGGCGTCCATCCGGGCCGGGGTCGAGCAGGGCAACCGGCACCGTGGCCGCGATGTCGACGGGGTTGCGCTTGTGCAGCAGCGATTGGGTCAGATGGGCTCCGTTGCCCGAAAGCACGACCGCCGCCAGCCCGCTCTGGAAGGGGAGCATGAGGGTCGCATGCATGGCGCCCTGGGAGTGCGCGAAAAGCACGAGGCGGCTCGCATCAAAGCGGATGGCCTCGCCCGTGGGCGAGCTCGCGGCCTCGGCAGTGTACTGGCCGGCCCAGCGCACGAGCGACATCAGGTCCGCGCTACCCTGCAGCACGTTGTCGCGTGCCGCGCGGGGGTTGAGGAAGTTGAAGAAGAGCAGCTCGGGGCTTTGGCGCGAGCTGCCGCGGCGGCTGCCGTGCTGCGGCAGGTCTATGGTGAGGGTCGCGGCGGGTACGGGACTGCCCCCCGCTTCGGCGCGTGCCATGTCGGCCGCAAGGCCGTTGCGGACGGCGGCCGTGAACGATCCTCCGGTGCCGTGGGCGTAGAGCATGAGCGGAAAGCCGTCCGGAGGTGGCGGCCCTTGAGGCACGGTGAGGGCGAAGCACACGTTTTCGGTGCGCGCGGGCTCGAGACCGGTGGCGGTGGGATGGGGGATCGCGCCGCCGTCGGCCGGCTTTTCGTAGGGCGGTGTGCCCTGCTGGAAGATCGGCAGCGCGATGCGTCCGTGTAGCTCGACGTAGTCGCCGGCGGGCGTGCCGCACGTGCGCTCCGGTGTGCCGTCTGCGCAGGGCGATGGGCTGCCGGCAGCGCAGCGTGTGAGCTCGCTCACACCCGCCGCAGGAGCCGACTGGACGGCTTGCTTCAGAGCGGCGACAGGTGCGTGCGGGTCCTGGGTGGTGAAGACGGCCGCATTCAAGATGCTCGCGGGGTCGTGGCCAACATCCGTCAGCCAGGCCCTCAGCGGTGCATACGCAGCGTGCGCCGGGCCGAGGGCCGCTTCGGCGGGGCTGCCCTCCGTCAAGAGCGCCGTGAGATCCGGGGCGCGAGCGAACTCGCCTCCCTGCTTTGGCAGCAGCGCCGTCGAGAGGATCACGGCGTAGGTGGTGGAAGGGTGCAACGCAGTGCCCAGACCGTGTGCCACGCCAAGCCAGTTGTTGCAGATGTAGTTGCTGACCCTGCCCTCGGTCGTGAGCCAGCGTACGGCGTGGGGTAGGTTGTAGGTCGGCGAGCCAGGCGTGATATCTACTAGCATCACGGAGCCGGGGCTCACGTCGGCCCAGCGGTAGGGTTGCGAGAAGCGGAAGAAGACCACGGGGTTGGTTGCGAAGCCCTCCAGGTCCGTTTGAGACGCTTCGAGGTAGAGCTCGACCAGCGCGCTGATGGCAGTTGGCGGCTCAGCGTGGCCGCCGAGGTCGAGCCCGCGCTCGAGCCTTCGAACGTCGTTGGGGAACGGCAGCCGATAAAAGTCGTGCTGGTTGCCGGTGCGCGGCACGTCGAAGTAGGCGACCGGCTCGGGATCGTCCGCAGCGCACTTGGCGTTCGTCCAGCTAGGTGGCGGGTTGCCACCGGGAGGCGGCTGGCCGCCGGGCGGCGGTTGGCCACCGGGCGGCGGTTGGCCACCGGGCCCGGGGTTGGTGCAGGTTCCGTTGCAGACGAGCCCGGCCATGCAGTCGCTTGCGGTGGTGCATGCCGCCCCTGGCGCGCCGCTGCCGCCGGCCTGACACAGCCCTGCCAGGCCTTGAGTTACGCAGCGTAGGCCCTGCTGGCAGTCGCTGGTGCTGCGGCAGGCGCTGCCCGCGCTGCCGGTTCCCGATACCTGGCAAACGCCCGTCACGCTGCAGAACAAGCCCGCGGCGCAGTCGGTCGCCAGCGTGCAGCGGCCGCCTTCACCGGCGCCGGGCGGCGGCTGGCAGCTGCCGCCGATGCAGCTCAATCCCGGCTCGCAGATCAGCAGGGTGGCGTTGCATGCAGCACCAACGCTCCCAGGCATGGGCCCGCGTTCACCGCCCACCCCGTCGCTCCCGCAACCGGTCAAGGCGAGACCCAGCCAGAGAAGGCCGCCCAGGCCGCACGGCCCGAGCCCGCGGCGTCGGTTGGCCGGCCCTGCCGGGCCACGGATATGGGCTTGTCTCGACGTCACGGCCTGACCTTGGGATGCATGCGTACCTGAGAAGGTAAGAGCCCCTCTTTTGGGGCACGCAAAATATGTTACCACAGCAGCATTACCGTAAAAATGTGTATTGTTGCTTGCCTGAGGCCTACACGATGCTACAACAACATATCTATGCGTTCTGACTAGAAACGCATCTACCCCATAGAACCGAAAGGGGGAGGACCCCGGATGAAGTCGTTTATCCTTGCGTTGTCAATCGTAGCTGGTTCGTTGCTGATGCCCAGTGGTGTAGCACAGGCTGACAGTTTCAGTACGGGGCCGCACCGTTTCACCCGGGGGCACGTGATAAGGAAGATCCGACATCGGCGTCACCTTCGGTCCAAGAAGCGTCTCGCGGCGTTGCGACGGGCCCGCTGTGCGCGTCCGACACGGGCCCAGATAGCGCATGCTCCCGGCACGCCCGAGCTGGATCCAGGAGCCGCGGGTGCGGGCTTCGTCCTTCTGGTGGGTGGCGCCTTGGTATTGAGCGAGCGCCGCCGCCGGACGGCTCGCGAGGCCTTGCCCTAGCCCGAGACTCTCGTTTCCGGCCGGGCCGTGGTTCATCAGTCGCGCCATTGCGGCGTTTTACGCATCTGTGTTGTCCACGATTGTGTTGTCTACCATGCGCTCGCCATGGCTGAGGCCCCGTACAGGTTGTCCACAGCGTAGCCAGCGCAGCCGGCATAGCCATGCCCACAGCGTAGCCAGCGTAGCCATGCCCACAGCGGAGGGCGAGTAACCATGGAAACAGACGAGCAATTCGATGTCGAATCCAAGAACCACAGGCTCGGCGTGGCTGTCGATCCTGCTCGCCTGCTGCGGGTGCTTTGGGGGGCGAGACGGCTGATAGGCTTGACTGCCGTGCTCGGCGCGCTGCTCGGGGCAGCGATTGCCAAATGGTATGTGAACCCCGAATACGAAGCGAGCACGCTGCTGCAATGGGAACCCGACGTGGGCGACGATCAACGCGTGGCACCCCATCCCCGCGAGCTCTACACGATGGTGGAAGGGGTGACCTTGCACTCCAATCTCGCGAGCATCGCCAAACGGTTGGGCGGAAACCAGGAGCCGGAAGCTATTGGCCGGGCGCTCGAGGTCGACGTGGAAGGGGGCAGCAGCGTGATCACGATCCTCGCGAGGGCGGCATCTGCCGAGCGCGCGGCCGATCTCGCGAACACGACGGTGAGTGTCTTTGCCGAGCATAGAAAGCGCATGCTGAGCTCGCGCAACACCGATCTGACCAAGTCCCTCGGCCGCGACGTGGCCGCCACCAAGGCCAAGTTCGCAGAGGCGCAGCGGACCTACGACGCCTTTCGAGCCGAGCTCGGAGTGACCGACCTGTTGCATGCCATCGAGACAACGACCAAGGAGCTCACCGTGGCCGAGGCAGAGGTCGGGGAGCTGGCGGCCGAGATCGACGCGCTCGAAGAGACCGAGCGCATGTACCGAAAGGACAAGCGCCACCAACGAAAACGCATGGCGCTGTCCACGAGCGTTTCCAACCCGCTGCAGGCGGAGCTGGCCGCCGCCGAGGCCAAGCTCTCGGCGGACGAAGCGCGGCTGGCGCCGGACCATCCATCGATTCTGCGCCAAAGGGCACACGTCGCGTCGCTTCGCAGCAAGGCCGCCGAGATGAGCGAGACCGTGAGCGCAGGCACCTTCGGCTTGAACCCGGAGCACGTTGCCGTCGTGGCCGGGCTGCGTGACGCGAGCGTCAAGAGAAGGCAGGCCCAGGTGCGCCTGCAGGCAGCACGGGAGCTGGCCAAGGCGAAGCGTGCTCGCCTGACTGAGCTCGAGGCAGTCCAGGGACGCGGATCGGTGCTGCTCACCCAGGTGGGCGTTGCCCAGGAACACCTGATCCAGCTCACCGGTCGTCTTTCCGAGGCTGCCGATGCCATGCGCTCGGACTTCCCGGGTTTTCGGGTGCTCTCGAAAGCGGAGCCCCCGCGCTACCCGGGCTCGTCCCGCCGAAAGGTGGTGGTTTTTGGCGTTGCTCTTGGCCTCGTCCTTTTCGTCTGCCTCGGGCTGCTCCTGCGTGATCTCTGGGGACTGCGCGTGCGCACCGCACGCGAGGCCGCGTACTGGGGCCGAGCATCGGTCGTGGCCACTTCGCCCTGGCCTCACGACTCGCGGGCGCTGGCCTGTCTGGTCGGCGACCTGGTCGATGGTGCAGCCCATGCGCGCGGCGTGACCCTCGTTGTCGGTGCGAGTAGGGCCGAGGAGCCGCTGGCCCACAAGGTCGCTGCGCTCGTGAGCCGCTGCGCGCACCAGACGCGCAGCTCCGCACGGGATCCTCTCGATTCAATGGCGACCTCGGGTCCGTTGATGCTGCCGAGCGGAAACGAAGGCGACGCGAGCGCGGAGGGACCGGAGGAGCTTGGCGAAGCGCGGCCGGACGGGGATCCGCGAGGCTTGCCTGTGGTGTGCGCCTGGGACGGCCCGCCGGCCGGCCAGGCCTTGCGTCGAGCTGCCCGCATGGCCGACCGGGTGCTGGTCCTGGTTTCGTCGGGGGGACGTTCCATGGTCGAGCTGGCCAGGCTTCGTGAACGCCTGGGTCGAGACAAGGGCGTGGGAATGCTGGTCGTGGGCGTGGATGACGCGGCCGCCGAGCTGCCGGATCGGATCGGGGATGTCGACAGCTTCTGGCGTGCGCTGCGCAATACCGCCTGACCCGCCCATGCCCTACGTCCCTGTCGGTTGGGGGCATGCGGTGAAGCGAAGGGCGCCACGACAGCCGCAGCCGTAGAACTCGCATCGCACCCGATGCAAGGCGCCGAGCTGGTGCCCGCGGATCGAACCTGGCCGCACTGGCAATCCGGCGCCGCCCTGGCGACGCGTAGCGATGGGCTCGCGGCACGAGCTACAGCACGTGTGCGGAGTCGTCATCGCGGACCGCCCGAACGCCCGAACCTACGCAGGATCGCCTGCCGGAGCGACCATGTTTCGATCGGTTCCGGCGACGACGACCACGAGTACGACCAGGACCACGAGTACGACCACGACCACGACCAGGACCAGGACCACGACCACGGAAAACCGGCCCTGGGCCGAGCACAGTCGGGGCAACCTGCGCGAGACGCTGCGCTGATCCTGAATCATTTCAGTCCGAGCGACTTTTTTCGCCGGGACCGGTGTGGACGAGGGCGGCCTCCTCGTCTAGAACGGCCGCTACGGTGCGACATGGGTCTATTGCGACGGGTGGTTGGCGTGGTTCGCAGCGAGCTGCATGCACGGTTTGACAGGTCCTCTGATGCGCAGGTGCAGGCGGGCGGCGAGAGCGGCCACGGGCGGCCGGAGCCTCGGCCGGAAGCGAGCCTCGAGCAGGACGAGTCGCAGCGCATTCGAGCCTCCTACCTGGCCAACCTCGAGCTCGATGCAGGGGCGTCGCACGCGCAGATAAAGGCAGCCTATCGCCGTCTCATGAGCAAATACCATCCCGATCTGCACAGCCAGGATCCTGGCCGGCGTGCGACCGCCGAGCAGATCACCAGGCGCCTCAACGAGGCCATGGCGCACTTTGACGATCAACACAAGCACGGAGAAACGCGATGAGCCACTTTGACAAGGTGAAGGGCTACCTCGGCGAGCTTGGGCTCGCGCCGGCCTCGGAGCAGGGCGACGACGAGCTGGTGGTAGTGCACGACGAGCAGCGTGGCCTCAGCCATCTGATCGTCGACTGCGACGATCCGATTCTCATCCTCGAGCAGTTCATCTTTGCTCTTGGGCCAGAGCCGGATCCACGCGTGCTGTTGCGCCTGCTACAGATGAACCGCTCGCTCGTGCACGGCGCGTTCGTCGTGGACGAGGAAGGCGAGCGGGTGCTGTTCCGGGACACGCTTCAGCTCGAGAGCCTCGATCTCAACGAGCTCGAGGCGTCCATCAGCTCGCTCAGCCTCGCCTTGGCGGAATACGCAGGGGAGCTGCTGAGCTTCGCCAAGCAGCCCGCAGGTTCCGAGTAGCTCGACGGTAGACACACACAGACACGCAGCTCGACACTGGACACAGCTCGACAGTGGACGCAGCTCGACACTGGACACAGCTCGACGGTGGACACAGCTCGACAGCAGCTAGACAGTAGACAGCAAAGGGACAAACCATGGCCGGTTTCTTTCAACGATTGTTCAAGGTAGCGGAGTCCGAGGCACACTCCGCGGTCTCCAAGCTCGAGGATCCCATCAAGATGACCGAGCAGGGCATTCGCGATCTGCGCAAGGACCTGGATGAGAGCATGAAAAGCCTGGCACAGGTCAAAGCCTTGCAGATTCGCATGCGGCGCGACCTCGAGTCGAACAAGGACTCCGCCGCGACGTACGAAAAGAAGGCGATGCTGCTGGTGCAGAAAGGACAGGGGGGGTCGCTGGCGGCGGCCGAGGCCGATCGGCTGGCAACCGAGGCCCTGGCCAAACGCGATCAGGCTTCCGGAGCGGCTGCCGGGCTGGTGCGCGAGCTCGGGCGGCACGATGCGATGGTGGCGCAGCTCGAGGGCAACGTCCGCACGCTGCGATCCAAGATCAGCAGCTTCGAGACGGAGCTCACGACGCTCAAGGCGAGGGCCAAGGTGGCGGGCGCCACCAAGAAGCTCAACAAGCAGCTGGCGCAGGTTGATTCGAGCGGTACCATCGCCATGCTGGAGCGCATGAAGGAGCGGGTGGTGGAGGACGAGGCGCTCGCTGCCTCGTACGGCGAGCTGGCTTCGGTGGAGACCAGCGTCGACGCGGAGATCGACAAGGCCCTGGCCTCGGGCACGGGTTCGGACTCGGCTGCAAGCGACTCGTTGGCCGCCCTGAAGGCCAAGATGGGCGCGAGCTAGCTCCCATGCCCGAGCTGGCGCTCATTCTGCTCGTTGGCCTGTTGGCGGCGGGCGTCTATTTCTACCGCAGGCGCGCACGGTTGATCGCGGGGGATCGCATGCCCGGGCAGCTGCGCGCGGGCGCCGGGCTCGGTAGCGAGCGCAAGCTGCAGAATGTGCGAGCGGGCGGTGTCTTGCACCTCGCTGCCGTCGGTCCGGACCTCGAGGACTTCGATGTCACCGTCCGGGCACGTCACGAGTACCAGCAGGGAACCTCCCGCTGGTACGAGCTGGAGTGCGACCGCGGGGATGCAACGGTCTGGATCGACTTCGAGCAGGACGATGGGCTCGAGATCGCGGTGGCGCTGCGCAAGCTCAAGATGCGCGATCTGGGCATCGACAAGCGCGATCTCGAACGCATGGACGAGCACGAGGACGGCAAGCTGTCCTTCGAGGGACGCACCTACCACCTCGATGACTCGGACCGCGCCAATTTCCATCGCGGCGGACAGCCCGAGGCCGAATCGCTCTACTATTGGGATTTCGAGGACGACGATGGGAGGCGTTTCCTGGGTATCGAACGCTGGGACGACGGTTCGTACGACGTCACGTACAGCGAAAGCGTGACCGCCGAGCAGGTCACGGTCTACTCCGTATCGGGGGACGCTCCGGAGTGACGGTGTCATGCAGCTCATGAACGATCTGTTCGGGGGCCCTGCCACGCTGGCGCTGTGCTTCGGCCTGCTCTTGGTGGCCAAGCTCGCCAAGGACTGGACCACGCCCTACAACATCGATCGCCAGCTGACGCAGCACGATAACTTCGCCGTTGCGCTGTCTGTGACGGGCTACTTCGCCGGGACCGTCATCGTGCTGCTCGGCGCGCTGATCGGTCCCGAGCTGCCTCTTGGTGAGGATCTTCTGGCAATTGGCGGCTACGGTCTGCTGGGGATCCTTCTCTTGAACGCCTCCAGGTGGGTGAACGACAAGCTGATATTGAACCGCTTCTGCAACACCAAGGAGCTGATCGACGACCGCAACGCGGGCACCGGCGCAGTCGAGTTTGGCAGCTATGTGGCGTCGGGTCTGGTTGTGGCAGGAGCGCTGCATGGAGAGGGGTCCCTCGTCACGGCCGTGCTCTTTTTCGTCGTAGCCCAAGCTGCGCTGATCGTGTTTGCGCGGGTCTACGATTGGCTGATGCCGTTCGACGTGCACGCCGAGATCGAGCGCGACAACGTGGCGGCGGGGGTCAGTTTCGGCGGCACGCTGATAGCGCTCGGCATCATTCTGTTCAACGGCACGGTCGGCAACTTCGTCAGCTGGGGCTACAACCTGGCCAATTTCGGCCTCAATGCCGCGCTTGGCTTCGTCTTGCTGCCCTTGGTGCGGGTAGCCTTCGACAAGATCATCCTTGCGCGCGCCGACCTCAATCGCGAGATCCGCGATGACAGGAACGTCGGGATCGGGGTCCTTGAAATGACGATTGCGATTTCGTTCGCTGTGCTCCTCGTGTTCACGCTGAATGTCGAACCGTTGCTGCAGCCTCTGCTGGTGGCCGGGTGAGCGTCATGGATGCGGGCGATGGCGGGGAGCAGGCTCGCGAATCGGGCCGGCGCCTGTTTCGCTACGGCGGTGCGGTAGGGGTTTTTGCCGCGCTGTGTCTGCTGACCGCAGTCATCACCGGGTATTCCACGACCAGGATCCTGCACGAAGAGCTTCCGCCGGCCGGAGGGGTGCTCGGACCCATCGAGCTCAGCGGTTCCGATACGGTGCTCGAGATCGAAATCGCGTCTCCGGTGGCGGACGGTCAGTGGACGCACTGGACAGGCAACCTATTGAATAGCAAGCGCGAGTTCGTGCTTGGTTTCGGCGAGGAGTTCTGGCGGGAAAGCGGCTACGACGACGGGGG
>JAKSBK010000326.1 GCA_022361155.1 Pseudomonadota bacterium | reverse complement strand
ACCATGACGTCAAGTGGCTTCTGATCAGCGGACAGGCGAGCATCCTGTACGGGGCCGCCACCTTCTCCGAGGACATCGACCTGTGGCTGATGCCCACTCAGCTGAACTTCGAGCGTTTTCTCAAAGCGCTGCGCGAGGTCGGGGCTCGCTACTACAAGTTGACCCCAGCTTTCACCGTGGAGCACTCGGTGAGGAGGCACGGGTTTCACTTCGTGCTGCCGGCAACTGGGAAAGAGCCGGAGTGCTACCTTGACGTCATGGGTCACCCTCCTCGAGCTCGGGCCTTCGAAGCAGCGCTGCGCGAGGCTTGCGACGTCGATGCGGATTGGGGTTTGATGCACACGGTGGGCATCAAGGACCTGGTCGAGCTGAAGAAGACCCAGCGAGCTCGAGACTACCCGGTCATCGGCCGCCTCGTGCTCGCGTACCTCCGGGACCACGGGCCCGCGTGGTCTGAGCACGACATCGGTTGGGCACTCGCCAACATGTTCAGCCTCGACGAGTTTCGACGCATGTTCGTGGAGCACCCGGCAATGCACCGAGTTCTTCCCGCCGGCGCGCCGCCTGTCGTGATGGCCGCAGCGGCACAACTCGAGCGGGATGGCCAGCTCGCTCAGATCCTGGAGGACGAGCTGGACGACTGGCTCCAGGCCCGCGCGGCGCCGTTGCGCAGGGCGGACCGCCACTTCTGGCGCCCGGTGATCGACGATCTGCGCGATCTCCGCCGCCGGGGCGAGCTGATGCCGGAGGGGTCGTTGGTGTAGGACCGGGGGGAGCCGGAAGGGAGAATGCACGTGCGGCAAGCTGGTGAATATGCGGAGGCACTGAGCAGGCGGTTGCGCGACCACGAGGCGACGATCGGTGTCATCGGCCTTGGCTACGTGGGATTGCCGCTGGCGCTTGCGTTTGCGCAGCGGGAGTTCCGGGTGCTGGGCTTTGATGTGGACCCGCAAAAAGTGGAGGCGCTGGCTCAGGGACGCTCGTACATCTCGCACATTGATGCGGCGTTGCTGCGGGCTAGCGCCGATGGCGGGCGGCTCGAGGCAACCACGGACTTCGGCCGTCTCGGGGAACCGGATGCGATCCTGATCTGCGTCCCGACTCCGCTGTCTGCCCAGCGAGAGCCGGACCTGTCGTACGTGGTCAAGACCAGCGAGCGCATCAAACAGAGCCTGCGGCCGGGTCAGCTGGTGGTGCTGGAGTCTACGACCTATCCGGGCACGACGATCGAGCTGATCAAGCCGCTGCTGGAATCGACCGGGCTGCACGCTGGTCAGGACTTCTTTCTGGCGTTTTCGCCGGAGCGAGAGGACCCTGGCAATACGCGTCACACCACCACCACGATCCCCAAGGTGGTGGGCGGGGTCGATCCCGTGTCCGGGCAATTGGCCCAGCTGCTCTACGATCAGGCGATCGCAAGGACGGTGCGGGTGTCGAGCGCAGACGCTGCCGAAGCAACCAAGCTGACCGAGAACATCTTCCGCGCCGTGAACATCGCATTGGTCAACGAGCTCAAGCTCATCTACGCCAAGATGGGTATCGACATCTGGGAGGTGCTTGATGCCGCCGAGACCAAGCCGTTCGGTTTCATGCGATTCGATCCCGGACCGGGGTGGGGCGGCCACTGCATTCCGCTCGATCCATTCTATCTGTCCTGGAAGGCGCGCGAGCACGGGCTCGACACGCGCTTCATCGAGCTCGCAGGCCAGATCAACCGAGGAATGCCAACGTACGTGGTACATTGCCTGCAGCAGGCTCTGAACGACCGCGGCAAGGCGCTCAAGGGCAGCGATGTGCTCATGCTCGGCATGGCCTACAAGAAGGACGTTGGCGATACGCGCGAGAGCCCAGCCTTCGAGGTCATGCGGCTCTTGCTCGAGCGGGGTGCCCGCATCGCCTACCACGATCCCCACGTGCCGGTCGTTCCGGAAACGCGCGACTGGGGCTTTCTACCCAGGTTGGAGTCGCAGCCGCTTAGCCGGGCCAGCCTACAGGGTCGAGACGCCGTCGTGCTTGTCACAGCGCACTCGGGCATGGACTACGAACTGGTCCAGGAGCACGCCGCGTTGATCGTGGATGCCCGTGGCGTCTACCGCGGCCAGCGCCCCAACGTCGTGAAGGCATGATGGCTCAGCGCCCGTGGTCTGCCACGCGAATCCGCCCGCGGCCCGGTTCCGCGACTACCAATTCGCCAGACAGCAGTACATCACCGTAGCTCGCCGGTACCTCGGCGCGCTGGCGCCCGGCCGGCGTCGTTGTTGTGAGTTCGATGAGGCAGGTCTAGCCTCTCGGCATGCGTGGCATGCTGCTCGCGGCGGGGTACGGGACCCGCCTGGCGCCCCTGACGGACGCGTTGCCGAAACCGGTGATTCCTGTGGCCAACCGTCCGATGGGTTGGTTCGCGTTGGACCACCTCGCACGCAGTGGAGTGACGGATCTGGTTGCTAACACGCACCACCTGCCGGAAGTCGTGCAAGAGCAGCTGAGTGCGGTTTGTCCGGAAGGGGCGTCGCTGCGCTTTGTTCATGAGCCGGTGCTGCTGGGCACAGGCGGCGGCATTTCGAACGCGCTGCGTCCACAGGCGGGTGAGACCTTGGTCGTGGCGAATTCGGATGTGCTGTTTGCGCCCGACCTACAAGCCGCGCTCTCGCTGCATCGTCGCACGGGTGCCATCGCGACCATGATCGTGCGTCGTGCGAACCTCGGTCAAGACTACGGTTCGGTCGAGGTGGACCACCACGGACGCGTGAGACGTCTGTTGGGCCGTCCCGAGGCTGCAACGAAGCCGCTTCGCCGCGTGGTGTTCGCTGGCTACCATATCCTGGACGCTCGAGCGTGGGGGGCACTGCCTGCGCAGGGGTGCATCGTACGCACGGCCTACCGGGAATGGCTTGACCGGGGCGAGATCGTGATGTCGGCAATGGACCTGGGCCCGTGGCGTGATGCAGGCGATCTCGCGGGCTACCTGCAAGCCAACAGCGATCTGGCGAGCGGTCGCCTGCGCTTCAGGGGCGTAGACCCGCCTCACGAAGGCGCGATCTGCCACCCCAACGCCAACGTCGATCCGGAGGCGGTGCTCCACCAAGTGGTGGTTGGGGCGCACGCCAATGTTGGCCCGGTTCGGCTTCGACGTGTTGTGGTTTGGCCCCACACCACGGTCAACGAGGCGGCGCAGGACAGCATCCTCACGCCCTCGGGAAAGACGGCGG
Source organism: Pseudomonadota bacterium (assembly GCA_022361155.1). Taxonomy (NCBI): domain Bacteria; kingdom Pseudomonadati; phylum Pseudomonadota; species Pseudomonadota bacterium. The sequence goes on along the minus strand of JAKSBK010000326.1, from coordinate 3,955 downwards.
CCGGGGCCCCCTAGCCCTGCCCCATCCACTTCGCCACCACGACGGTGACGTTGTCGGGACCGCCGTTGCCGTTGGCGCTGTCGATGAGGCTTCCGCTCATCGTCTTCAGATCGGTAGTCGAGGTGCAGATCTGGGCAATCCTGTCGTCCTTCACAGGCCCGCTCAGGCCGTCGGTGCACAGGACGTACAAGTCCCCCGGCTGCGGGGAGTCGATGAGCGTATCTACCTTGACAGTGTCGCGCATACCCAAAGCACGAACGATCACGTTCTTGTGAGGGAAGTTCGCGATCTCCTCCGCGCTCATTTGTTTCATCTTGATGTAGTCGTTGAGCAGGGAATGGTCTTCGGTCAACTGTGTCAGGGCACCCTCGCGCAGGCGGTAGACGCGTGAGTCGCCTACGTGTCCTATGAGGCAGCCCTCTCGCATGACCAGCAGCGCCACCACGGTCGTGCCCATGCCACGGCGCTTGCTCTCTCGCTGGGAGGCCTCGAAGATGCGGAGGTTGGCAAGCTTCACCCCGGTGATCAGCCGGTTTTCTTCGTAGCCCCGAGTCTTGTCCATCTTGTAGGGCCACGTGGAATCGGGGTCGTCCGCGGTCGCGTCAAAGAAGTCGCGAACCGTGTCTATAGCCATCTTGCTGGCGACCTCGCCGGAGGCGTGGCCGCCCATGCCGTCGGCTACCAAGTACAGGTGCTGGTTGTTGAGTACCGCGAAGCTGTCTTCGTTGTGGCCCCGCTTCATTCCAACATGGGTCGCTCCGTGTGCGATCACACGTGCCTGAGACGCCACCATTCACCTCGAATTTCCTCTGTAACCTCTAACACTTGGCTCGGATAGGCTATCAATCCCGTGGCTCTGGAGTCAATCGGTGGTGTGCTATTCTTGGACGGACCGTAAGTCGTGCTGGTCGCGCACGCTAGCGCTTCGCCGGCAGTTTACGGAGTACGAATCAAAACGTCCACATGCCGAAACAGGTACCCACCGAACGTAGGCAGCTCGCCGAGTTGATCGATCAGGCGATCGCGCTCCTGGAGGACGAACTCGAGCTCGGTCTGGTTGGTCTGGCGGTCACGCGCACCGCGGGCAATCGCGCTGTGGATCCGTCCGGGTCGCGAGCAACCGTAACGTCACGAGGTCGAGCGCTCGGGGCCCTGGAAGAGGAGGTCACGGCTTGCACACGCTGCGACCTCGCCAAGGGGCGCACCCAAAGCGTGTTCGCGCGAGGGGATCCCTCGGCTCGCCTCTTGCTGGTGGGCGAGGGACCCGGACGCGACGAGGATCTGCAGGGGCTGCCCTTTGTGGGTGCAGCGGGCAAGCTCCTCGATCGCATGATCGTGGCGATGGGCCTGCGCCCGGAGGAGGTCTACATCTGCAACGTGGTCAAGTGCAGACCTCCGCACAACCGGACACCGCTAGCCAACGAGGCCGCAGCTTGCTTGCCCTTCCTGGCCAGGCAGATCGAGCTGGTTGGCCCGGACATGATCGTCGCGCTGGGGCGATGCGCGGCGAACAACCTGGGCTGCGCGCCGCCAGTGGGGCCGTGGCGCGGCATCTGGCGCGAGTGGCATGGTATCGCCGTGATGCCCACCTACCACCCCGCTTATTTGCTGCGAAGCCCGGAGTTCAAGCGCACGGTTTGGTCGGATCTGAAGAAAGTGATGCATCGGCTGGGGCTGGCGTGACCCGGAGCTTCGTTGCGGGTCAGGCCTGGCAGCGTGGAGAATCTGACGGGCTTGGCGCATGGGCCAAGAGGGGTTTATTGTCCCGGGCTGCGGCCATGCACAGTTTGCTAGACGAGGACGAGCCGCCCCTGCGGCTTCCGCCGAGCGATGCGCCGAGCGAAGCAGAGGAGGATGAGCCGGCTCAGCTGGAGGAAGTCCAGGACTTCGACGAACCTGAGATCGGGCAGGACGGCGAAGCTGAGGCCGGACGACTGCTTGATGCTGGAGACCCGATTCAGCCGGGCGATCTGGGCGATCTGATCGACACCTCGGAGGCCGCCGAGCGGCAGAGCTGGGTCGAGGACAGTGAAGTCGCGGGCGAGCTGATCCCACTGGACAGCGACGGGCTGGATGACGATGAGTACGGCTGGCGGGACCAGCACGAGTCACCCGATGTCGACCTTGGCGACGAGCTCGATGATCGCAGCTTGCCTAGCGCGCTGTGCGACCAGGGCGAGATCGGACCTGCAGAGGATTGGGAGGGCGAGGACAACGACGATGTCACTCGATGACGAGCTCAGAGAACAGGTCGAGCGTACCCGGCGTGGCGGGGAGCCCAAGTACCACGAGAAAAACGCAGCCAAGGGGAAGCTGTTCGCCCGCGAGCGAATCGCCCGCTTGGTGGATCGCGACTCGTTTGTCGAAGACGGGACGCTGGCGAACTGCGCGGCCGGGAACCTACCCTCCGATGGGGTGATAGCGGGAGTGGGGCGCATGGGAGGGCGGGTCGTCGCGTTGATGGCGAACGACTCCACCGTCAAAGCCGGATCCTGGGGTCGCCGGACGGTCGAGAAGATCCTGCGCGTTCAGGAGACGTCGCGGCGGCTCAGCTGCCCGCTGTTGTATCTCGTCGATTCGGCAGGAGCGCGCATCACAGACCAGCTCGAGATGTTTCCTGGGCGACGAGGAGCCGGGCGCATCTTCTACAACCAGGTCCAGCTAAGTGGCCATGTTCCCCAGCTCTGCGTCTTGTTCGGACCCAGCGCGGCAGGTGGCGCCTACATTCCCGCATTCTGCGACGTGGTGATCATGGTCGAGAACAACGCATCCATGTACCTCGGCTCGCCACGCATGGCGGAAATGGTGATCGGCGAGAAGACGACGCTGGAGGAAATGGGTGGCGCTGCCATGCACTGCGGAGTGTCGGGCTGCGGCGATCTACTGGCGTCCAACGAGTCTGAAGCACTGCTGCTCGCGCGCCAGTATCTCGGATACATGCCGGCCCACTCCGGCTGTGCCCCAGCGCCCCTGGAGCCGCGTGCCCCGGCGTCGCACGCGGACCTCGAAGCGCTCATTCCACAGGACGAGAACAAGGCGTTCGACATGATGGAAGTCCTGCATACGCTCGTCGACGGCGACAGCTGGTTTGAGATCAAGCCCTTGTTCGCACCAGAGATACTGACTGGATTCGCACGTATCGAAGGTCGCACGGTAGGTATCGTCGCTAATCAACCCAAGCGGATGGGCGGCGTGCTCTTCGTGGATAGCGCGGACAAGGCTGCCCGATTCATATGGCTCTGCGACGCGTACAACGTTCCCCTGGTCTTCCTTGCTGATGTCCCAGGTTTCATGATTGGAACCAAAGTCGAGCGTGAAGGTATCATTCGGGCTGGCGCCAAGATGATCTCTGCGGTTAGCGAGGCCACCGTCCCGAAGCTCAGCGTGATCGTGCGCAAGGCGTATGGCGCCGGGCTTTACGCCATGTGCGGCCCCGCTTTCGAGCCGGACGCGTGCGTTGCCCTGCCTCAGGCCTCCATTGCGGTCATGGGGCCCCAAGCAGCGGTGAACGCCGTGTACTACAACAAGCTGCAGGAGATCGAGGATCCCAACGAACGCAAGGCGCAGGTAGAGCGGCTAAGGACCGAGTATCGCGAGTCGGTGGACATCCACAAGCTAGCGAGCGAACTGGTCGTGGATGAGCTCGTGGCGGGCAGGGATTTAAGGCGCGAGGTCGCCCAGCGCCTGAGCCTCCGCCCGGCCTCGGTTGCTGGCAACCGGCTCGGCAAGAAACACCTCATCCCTCCCATGTAGCTGCCGGCCGACCCGACCCGGGTTGGGTTGACGCCGGAGTGCCGGATCGCCCCGACCCGCGTTGCCCGACCCGGGTTGAGGCCGCCGCCGCCGCCGACCCGCCGCCGACCCGCAGGTTCCCGACCCGACCCGGGTTGAGGTTGGGTTCGACCCGACCCCGACCCGACCCCAGGGCTATCGAGTTCTCGGTGCAGTCTGTTTT
>JAKSBK010000325.1 GCA_022361155.1 Pseudomonadota bacterium | reverse complement strand
GCTGGTTTCGTTAGCTTCGGCGCGAACAGCGGCCGATGATCGTAGCCTTGCCGGCGCAGCTCGGTCACTATCTGCTTGTAGCTCAGCGACGCGGGGCCGGAGGACAGGTGATACACTGGGTGCTTCGGCTCACCGCGCAGGTGAATCGTGGCGATGGCACGTCCCACGAAATCCGCTGGAACGATGTCGAGCCTCGCGTCAGGGTCGAACGGCAGCACGGGTGTACGAGCCAGCGCTGCGAAGGCAATCGCCATGTCAAACTGGGTCGTTTCGGCGAAACGGCTGTCACCCAGGACGATGCTGGGCCGGAAGATCGTCAAGGGGACATCGGGAAGCAGCTCGCACAGCATGTGCTCGCAGAACTTCTTGGTACGTGCGTACGGGTCGTAGTCGCTGCGGCTCCAGTCTATCGCGTCCTCTTCACGCACCAGCTCGTGTTCGCGCTTACCCGCGACCGCGGTGGTGGAAACCTCGCTCAGCCTGCGCAGCCCATGATGCTCGTGAGCCGCGCGGGCTAGCTTCGCCAAGCTGAGCGTGCCGCGCAGATTGACGTTGAAGCAGGCCTTGGCCGATTTCCGGTTCAGGGACGCGGCACAATGAACGATCGACTCGATCCGCCGGCCAAGATCCAACCTCAGGTCGGGATCCAGCCCGAGCTCAGGGGCTGTGAGATCGCCCGGGACGAGCTCGATGCGATGCTGCAGGTAGTGGAGGAAACGATCGAACTGCATGTGAAGCTGCAGCGCCTTCCAGAGCTTGTGGGCAGCCTGCCGGCGGCAAGAGGCTCGAACCAGCAGGAGCAGGTTTTGGTCGCTGTGCTCGAGCAAGTTCGTCACGACGTAGGAACCGATGAATCCCGTGGCTCCGGTGACGAAGACGGTCATTGTGCGGCCTCTCCAGAGGCGGCTACGGTTGGCGAGGCTACGGGCCGAAACTGCGCCGCAGCCTCGAGACGGACCGGAAACTGGGCTCGATCCGTCTCAGGCTGACGGCCTTCGAACAACGGAAAGGTCCAGCGTCGCAATCCCGGCATGTGGACGTCGAGCCAGTAGCTGCGCCACTCGATGTCCCTGGGATCGAAGTGAAACTCCGACTCCATGGGAGGGTGCGCATCCATGGCTCGGTTGACGAAGATCTGATAGTTATCATGAATGAAAGGCTGGTAGGTTTCGACCAGATCCTCAAGCTCGGACAGACGCTTGCGCAGTTTGACCGAGCCCTTTGAGAGCTGGTCCATGGCTCTCCGAATCCCTTTTGGCCAACCTCGTGGTGCATGCTGGATCAGCGATTCGACACCCGCGAGGACTTGCTGTTGCCGATTCAACGAGGCCACGTGAGCCTGGCGCACGGGCACGGCCTCCCACCTCGACAGCAGCAGGCGCTCCGCCGCCGTCCCACCATGACGCCTCAAATAGCGGCGATGACCCAGGCCGATGAGCTCGCAGACACGTCCTATCGTGAACAGGTTGCGATCCGTTGTCGCGCACTGGTACACGGGCGCGTGCCGGCCGAGGAGCAACGCCGCTCCCGCCACCAGCAGGTTGCGGCACACGCCGTCCACCGGAACCACGTCGAAAGGCACGTCTTCGCGCGCGGGAACAAAGCGAAACCATGTGCCCATGACGTAGACGAGCGGCGCACTCGCGTTGAAGCCTTGGTTCCAACCCGCAAAAGGAAAATCCAGGGCGCTCTCGATGATGGAGGGCCGAAACACCGACCAGCGCAGTCCTTTCAGTCCTTTGGCTCGGTCCACCAGGAGCGCCTCGGCTAGTGCCTTGGTATAGGTGTAGGTGTTGGTGAAACCCCAGTGCCGTGCTCGCTCGACGCCGGCCGCCACCATGGCCTGCTTGAGGTGCTCGCGGCGGCGGCGACGCAGCAGGCTGCTCATCAACGTGCGGTTGGTCGCATCCAGTCCGCGCTTGTGCGCCTGTTTGCGAACCTCTTGTTGAAGCCCCTCATGAGCTTCGCCCGGGTCATCCGAGCAGGCCAGCTCGCGAACGCTCTGCTGAACCCGTGCGAACTCTCGAATCGCATCGAGAGGCTTGCCGTTCGGAGCGGTATCCCAGGCCAGGTTCTCGGCAAGCCGACCCTGACGGCGGCCGGCTACATAGCAGGTCGACACGTGCATCAGCGCCGCCGTATCGCAGGTCGCGGCAAAGTCGGCGGCGTTCAGCGCTCCCTGTACGTTGCAGCTCAACGCCTTGCGCAAGTCGGGATTGAAGTCCACCAGGCCGGCACAGTGCACCAGCAGGTCCAGCTCGCGCCGCAAGCGCGTTGCAGCCTGAGGCTCGACGCCGAGGTTCGGCAGGGCCACATCTCCCTCCACGACTTCGACACGGCGGCGCAAGAAGTCGCTCAGCCGAGGTCCATGCGCCTCGTGCAGGCGCCGAAACACCGGCGACGTGTTGACCATCTTCTCGAAGCGCTGCAGCGCGCTCATCAGGTTCTTCGAGCGCAACAAGAGGTAGATGCGACCAAGCTCCGGCAGCTGCTCGAGCGCCATGGCCAGCCAGACCTTGCCGAGAAAGCCGGTTACGCCGGTCAGCAAGATAGTGCGACCGCGGTAGGTATCGCGCACGGCAATGGGCTGCATCCAGCGTCTCCTTAGGGCCCTTTACGCTCGATACTCGACGATAGGCCAGTCCGCGTCGCGCGCAGCCCGCCGCAGGGTCAGGTCCGGATTGACGGCACAGGGGTGCCCGACGCTCGCCAAAAGCAGCAGGTCCGGACCGTGGCCGCCATAGGCGACCGAATGCGACAGGTCCAGGTTGTGCTCGGCGGCGTAGCGACTCGCCCATGGCCCGCTGTCGTGACCGCCCACCACCGGCTCCAGCAAGCGCCCGGTGGCTCGGGCGTCGCGTATTTCGAGATGATTACACACGTAGTCGTCGATCCCTGTCAGGTGTCGTGCCAGAAGGTCGACAATCGGTGCCAGGTTCTCCGAGATGAGCACCACCCGATGGCCCTGGCGGCGACACATGCGCAACAGCTCGAGCCCCTGCTCGAGCAAGCGCTCCCTCAGCACGACGTCGAAGTATTCCTCTGCCAGCTCGGCGACTCGGTCCTGGCCCATGTGGCGCAGGGGCAGGTACGCCAAGCGATTAACGAGCGAGCGATCGTTTTGCCCCAGCAGGCCATACACGGGCGCTGTCAGCGCCACCTGCCCCAGGCGCAGCATGCGTTCGCCCAACCCCGGCCGATTCGCCGCCAAGTACGCACAGGTCGACAGCGTTCCGGCACGCACGATCGTGCCTTCGACGCGGAAGAAAGCTGCGGTGTTGGCTACAGCCATGCGGCCGGATCCCTGCACCAGGGGAAGCGGCCGGGATATTAGACTGACACGTCATTCTAATGCAACGACCGCCTCATGTGGGGAGCGTGTAGGGCACTAGTGTCCTGCGTGTCCCGCGCCGGGCGGGTCGGTGTGCTGCACGAGCGCCGCACGAGCTCGGGCCAACTCGTGCTCGACCTCAGGCACGAGCTCGGTCGCCTGGGCAACTTGGCCATCCTCGACCAGCTGCTCCAGCCGCGAACACAGATCGGCCAGCCGCCGCGCTCCGAGGTTGCGGCTGCTTCCCTTGAGGGCGTGAGCGATGTCGGCCACCCGCGGGCCGTCCGCATGCTGCGCCGCCGAGTTGAGCCGCACTACACGCGACTGTGCGTCGCGCAGGTAGCTTGTGACGAGCCGCGCAAGAAAGCCCGGCCGTTTCGCGTCCAGGCTGCGCAGGCTCTCCAGTACGCGAGGATCCAGGGTAGGGGCGGCGGCATCCCGTGAGGAAGGCCCCGCAGCAGCATCGATTCCGGCGGGCGGCGGTGCCACACGAACGAGCTTGACACGGCCCGACGCTGTTTCCGAGCTCCTGCAGGACACGGCCGCCGGCCCGCCCGCCTTGCCGCCGCGCGCCACAACTCGCTCGATGGCTGTGGCAAGCACACCTTGGTCGATGGGCTTGGTGAGGTACTCGTTCATGCCCGCCTCGTGCGCCTTGATGACATGCGAGTCGGTGGCATTGGCGCTCAGCCCGATGAGCGGCAGCGGTGGCAGCCCGCGATCGCGTTCCAGCGATCGCAGACGCCGCGCGAGGCTGTAGCCGTCCAACCCGGGCATCTCGCCATCGACCAGTGCCAGGTCGAACTCGTGCGGGGACTCGAGGACCTTCAAAGCCTGCAGCCCGTCGGCCACAACCTGGGTCTCACACCCCAGCTGCTCCAGCATGCCGACGGCGACCTCCTGATTGACGGGGTTGTCCTCTGCCACGAGCACGCGGATACCGGTGAGATCCGGGAGCTTGGCGCCGGATGCCAGCCTGCGCGCCTCAGGCTCCCCCTGCGCACTCGGGTCGAAGAGCTGAGCGCATGCCCAGCGAAGGCAGCCCTCGGTGACGGGCTTGCCCAGCTCCAGCGCCACGCCCTCTTGACGGTCCGGGCCGGTACGCTCCTCGCCCATGGGCCGAAGCAGCACGATGGGTGGCGGACGCGTCGCGTCCACCCCGGTCAGCCCGTCCCGTAACCTCGAAAGGCCCGGCCTTTCGCCTGACTCCTCCGCCAGAACCAAATCGAACCGCTCGGCTGCCCGCAACAGCGACAGCGCCTCGGCGCTGGTGGCGACTCGCTCGCTGCTCAAGCCAAGGCTTTCGAGCTGCGCCGCGAGCACCTCTCTCGCGCGCGGGTTTGCGTTGATGACGAGCGCCCGGCGGCCGCGCCACGCTTGAGGGGGCGGCGGTGACTCGTCCTTGACGGACAGCGAGAGGGGCAGCGTGAACCAGAAGGTGCTGCCCTGGCCCTCCACGCTCCCCGCGCCGATTCGGCCGCCCATCAGCTTCGTGAGCTGTTTGCTGATGGCAAGGCCCAAGCCCGTGCCTCCGTAGCGGCGCGTGATCGAAGTGTCGGCTTGGCCAAAGACCCGGAACAGCTGTTTGAGCTGCCGGGGGCTCATGCCGATGCCCGAATCGCTCACCGTGAAGCGAACGAGCGCCTTGCGCGGTGTCTGTTCAAGGCACTCGACACGCAGCTCGATCTGGCCGGCATCGGTGAACTTGATGGCGTTGCTCAGCAGGTTGCCCAGCACCTGCCGCAGCCGCAAGGAGTCGCCAACGACCATGCGGGGCACTTCAGGTGCAACCAAGGCCAGAAGCTCGAGCTGCTTGCCGTGTGCCTGGCCCCAAAAGATCCGCAGCATCTGATCGCACAGCTCGCGAAGGTGGAATTCACGGTTTTCGAGCTCGATCTTGCCGGCTTCGATCTTCGAGAGATCCAACACGTCGCTCAGCAGGGCCAGAAGGACCTCCCCGCCGTGTCGGACCGCCTCGACGTAGCGGCGCTGGCGGCGCGTCAGCTTTGTCTTGAGCAGCAGCTGCGACATCCCGGTTACCGCGTTGAGCGGTGTGCGCAGCTCGTGGCTCATCGTAGCCACGAACTCACTCTTGGCCTGACTGCGAGCCTCTGCCTCTTTGCGCGCAACCTGACTCAACTGCACTCGGTTCGTCTCGACCACGATCCAGAACGCGGCCAGCAGCCCCAGACCCGCGATCGCTAGACCGATGAACAGCGCCATCTCCCGGTCGTGCTGGCTCTCGCGCTCGATGGCCCGCGTGCTCAGGCCAATCATTAGAAACGCGTCCTCGCCGCTCCACAGCTCGATGCCGGTCTGCACATGCAGGTAGCCGTCGCGTAGCTCGGTCAGCGTCCCCTTGTGGTCGAGTAGCTGCACCCGGCGTGGTTTCGAGTCCATGCTTACGGAAGCGACTCGAGAACCATCTTGACGATACACGGCTACATACAGCACGTCGCGATCGAGCGTGATGCCGCGGAACACGTCGGATACGACCTTGAGGTCGTCCACCTCGATCGCCGGACGCAAGGTGTATGCGCCCAGTTTCGCGATGCCTTCAGCTTTCGCGTGCAGGGACTCAACCAGTTTATGGTGCTGGCGCGCCGGGAAGTACAGGTACTGACCTAGGCCGAGCGCGGCGAAGACGAGAGTCAACGGGAGCGCAGTCGTGATCCGGTTCACGCTTCACGGCGCGCGCGGCGCCCGCACCGGCATTGGTGTGTCAGGCGCCGAAAATCCTCCAGGAAGGCAGCGACATTGTCGGTCTTGGGAATGGCGCCAACCACTCCCGCTTCCTGACCGAGCCGGTAGAGCTCCACCTCGGAGACACTGGAGTGCAGAATCACACACTGTGGTGCACGGTGACGAGCGTTCACGAGCTTGGCGAGCTCGACTCCGTTCAGCCCCGGCATGCGCACGTCCAAGAGGATCACGTCGGGCCGGTGCCTGAGGACGAGCTGGGTCGTGCCAAAGGGCCGATTCCAGGTCAGCACCTTGTGCCCTTCGGTCTCCAGCACGGCGCGCACCAGCTCGAGCGTGGTCTGGTCGTCGTCGACCACCAGGACCGTGAGCGACACGGGGGCCAGCGAGAAGCTCTGGGTATCGGTAGGCATGACGGCGCCAGCAGGTGCTGCCAAGGAACAGGTACGTTGGCCGGCCGGCAGTCTTGAGCCCCGCCCCGCGTTACCCGAGCCTTCGCGGACGAGCCCCGCCGGTTCCGGGGGACCACAAGGATTCGATCAGCTGGTCGTTTGTGGGCGCTGATGCGGTCGGAAATCGCGCTCTTCGCCATCGGGCTCGGCGTCGCGCTGCTCTCGGGCGAGCGCGTGGCCATAGCGGACGAGATCCACGCCTTCGGTCCCACGGGAAGCGCCAAACAGCGCCGTACCCTGGTGGTGGTTGAAAAGGCCGACGGTACCTGTGCCAGCTGGGATGATCTCGCGTTGGCTGCGACCAGTCCCCACACCCGCGTGGAGCTCCACGAACGGGTGGGGCAATGTGCGCGCTGGGTGACCATTCGGACAGACCAGGCCCAGGGTAGCGTCGCCTTGTCCGCACATGGGGAGGGTGTCGCTGCCAAGGCGGCGGTTGCCCTCGGCTCGAACATCAGGCTGCAGGTTCGTGCTCACCGCCGCGGCAGCACGCTCCGCGTGAGCGTCGCGGGAGCCCACCGGGAAGAGGATGTGCGGGTGGTCGCCTTCTGGTCCGGCTCGCGCAGCAAGGAACTGCTCCGGGAGCCCAACGGCAGCTTCGCTGGCCGAGTACCGCGCCGCGAGCCGATCGGAGTCGTGGCCCGCTCGGGAACCCTCAGCGGCGCCGGCTTGGTCGGGGGCGTCAAGCACGGAAGCACCCCCACCGTCGTAGTGATGCCATCGAACTTCGCGATCCCTGCCGGTGGCGCAGCCCGCACTGCCGCGTTTCTCATGGTCGCGGACCGGCGCGGCCGGCCGTCAAGAAACGTCCCGCTACGGATTCAGAGCCAGCAAGGCGAGCTGCAAGGGCTGCAGTGGCTGGACGCGGGTCTGGCGGCGCTTGACCTGTCGGCGCCGGCAAGCGCCGAGTCCATTGATCTCCAGGTGCACGTTGGCGGCAGCCAGCGCCGTGTCCAGCTGCCCGTTACGGCAAGCTGGCCCGCGACGGCAAGCATCGAGGCGCCCGAGCAAGCCGTGCAAGGCAAGCCGTTCGCCGTGGCTTTCGCGGCAACCGACCTCGAGGGGACGGCGGTCGCTGACGACAAGCTGCGCGCTCGATGCGGGCGGGGCGCCGTGCCTGTGGCGGCCGGATCGCTCAGGTGCGAGAAGGCAGGACCCGGGAGCGTCGTGGTCTCCGCGCAGGTCGACGGGAGATGGGTGCCGCTTGCCTGGCGATCCATTTCGGTGCGTCCTGTGCCGCGCGCGGTGGCACGGGGGCGCCCACCGCCGGCCGCAGCAGCGCCGCCCCCACCCGCCCTGTCGCTGATCGCGGGCGCCCTACTCCACGGTGGACGCGATACGTGGTCCCGGACGCCTTGGGGAGCCGGCCTGCGGCTCGAGCTCGAACCAACGCGCGTCGCACCTGCCCTACGCTTTGATCTGACCGCCCGCTATACGCTGGCACCCTACCGAGCACAGGGAGCGCCCGATCTGTTCGGCGGCGGCGGCCTCCTCGATTCCACACGCTATTGCCTCGACGTGCTCTCGGGGGCGAGCGTCGGCTACCACCGCTTCGGCGCCGCCGAGCTGTTTCTCGGCGTTCAGGCCGGGGCCGCCTGGGTGCGAGATGCGGGGAGGCTCGAGGGGAACCCGACCGAGCTGAGCGGTTGGCGTGTGATCCTGCAAGCTGCGACGGGGACGAGAGTCGGGTTAGGCCCGGCAGAGCTGAGCGTCGCCTTGGGCGCGCGCCTCAGCACCATGGGTGAGGGCAGCTGGTCCGAGGCGCCTGCGCGGGTCTTTCTGGAGGTGGGCGGTGCGGCCAGGCTCTAGGCTGAAGGGGCAACCCAAGTTGAGGGAGCGTCCGGTCTTGGAGACTCTCCCTGGTGTGTCCTGTGTGCTGTTATTCCTGACGGCCGGCCACCTGTTGCTGGACGGCTGCGGCGGGGACAAGGAGAGCGCCCGCGTGCTTGCTCTGGCGAACACCAACACCGGACCCACCCTGGCGCAGGACCCGGCGCACGGCTCCGTGGCCGAGCTCACCAAGGTCGTTCGGGACGTGCGGGTACGCAGAGCCTCGGACATCGCCTGGACTCCGATGGCACGAGGCTCGCGGCTGTTTCCCGAGGATGCCGTGCAGACCATGGAGCACAGCGCAGCGGCGATCCACTTCGAGACCACCGGGGGTGTCGCGGAGCTCGGGCCCCTCGCCACCATGCGCATCCCAGCCCAGCCGCGCGAGCTCAGCCGTCTCAAGCACATTTCGGGTCGCTTGTCGGCGGTGCTGCAACCCGGCGAGCGCATGGGCAGGCTGGAGGTGGAGCTGCCGCCCGGAACCCTGGTGCTCGAGCGACGCAAGGGGAGCGGCGAAACGCGAGTCGAAGCGCAGCTGAACGTGACACCGCAGCGGACGTCCATCGCCATGATGAGCGGCCGCGCGACCCTGCGGTCGAAGAAGGCAGGAACGGTGAACATACGTCCGGAGCACTTCGTGGAGCTGACGAACGACGAGGGCGACGTGGTCGCCCAGGGACTTAGTGGACCACCCATTCGTCCCTTGTCGCCGGCCGACGAAGCGACCGTGAAGACACGAGGCAGATTGCGGTTTTCCTGGAAGCCCAACCCGGAGGTGGAGGGGTATCGTCTGGCGGCATTTCAGCGGCAGACCAAAGTCAAGCACGTCGACGTCAAGCGAGAAGCTTCCTCGGCGAGGCTCGAGCTTTCTTCGGGGCTCTACACCTGGACCGTGCGGGGACTTCGAGGCGGTGAGCCGCTCCCGAGTCACCCGCCCCGGAAGCTGCGCGTGGTGGTTGACCGGGTGCCCCCCCCGCTCGCGCTGCGATCTCCCGCAGCGGGGCAGGTCGTGAGCGGACGGAGCGTCCGGGTGGCGGGTCAGACCGAGATCGGCGCCCGGGTCGAGGTGGACGGCAGGCCGATCCGGGTCGGAGCCGACGGCAGCTTCTCGGTTGACCATCCGGTACAGATCGGTGTCAGCAACATCGTGGTGCGCGCGACCGACGAGGCCGGCAACGCCAGGGCCATACCGCGCCCAGTGCTCAGGAACTGATGGTGGCCAGCCTCCGACACGGGAAGCGGATCCGCCATTCGATCTTCGCGCGTGTAACAACCTCCATGATCGCTGCCGGCCTGGTCGCCCTCGCCGTCAGCACCGTTGCCGCGATCCGCGTCGTGGGTGACGACAAGGAAGCGGCGTTGGCCGACGCTGCGCTCAGGCGAGGCGAGTTCGCCCGCACCCGACTCGACCACCGTATCGATCTCACGCGGGCGCTGCTGCAGACGGTTGCCTTGGCGGCGCGGTCGGGCAGAGTGGATGAGGTCGCGACCCTCGACAGCGGAAACCTGCTGGCCGTACTGTGCAAGCGAGGCAGCACCGTGCTGCTGGAAGCTGCGGTGAGCCCGGATGACGCGCAGCTGTTGCGAGCTCACAAGACCGAAGGCGAACAACAGGTCGCGCTCATCGCCCCTTTCCTGCTTCACCTATCGGAGCGCTCGGGCGACATCGACGTGCGCGCACTTGTGGACGTGGCACCGGTTCTACGCGTACCCGCAGGCTGGGAGTTGAACATGCGCCAGCGCCACCCTGGGTCGGCGCCGGCTGCGAGGCGCCTGACCACGGCGCAGCGCACCGTGGACCCCGACGGCGCCGAGCGCGTGCGCATCTTCGTCCCGTCGGAAAACGGCATCGTTCTCGAGCTGCTCGCACCGCTCGAGCCCGCGCGGGCGTCGGTGCTCGCGGTCACTACCAGCATGGTATCGTGGTCCGCTCTGGCGGTGGTGCCGTTGGTGTTGCTCGCGTGGACGCTATCGAGGGCGCTGACCTCGCCGGTAAGCGCGCTCGCTCAAGCGGTCCGGCGCGCGCCCGCCACCGAGATCAAGCTTTCAAGCCTGCCGCCCGACGAGATCGGAGACCTCGGTCGAGCCATCGTGGCCATGTCGCAACGCGTACGCTACGACGCCAAGGCGCTCAGCGCGGCGATTCGTTTCGCTCGGCGGGTCGTGGGCAGCAAAGAGCCTCGCAGCGTGTTTTCCGCCGTGGAGCGCGGTCTTCGGGCCGCGTTCCCAACGGTCCGGTGGTCGGTGGTGCCGCTTGCGGCGATCGATGACGGGCGCGTGCACGAATACGCCGACGTGGAGCCCGAGGCGCTGCAGCGCTTTGTCGACGAGGCCGGCCAGCGCGTCGCGAGCGAGCGGCGCAACAGCGATCCAACGCTCACCCAGCCCCTACCCGTGCGCGCGACCGTCGTGAGCCACGAACGTACGGACATCTTCGTATCGCTCGATACGGCCAGCCAGCACTACGGCGTATTGGTCGGCCGGGGCCTGCCCGACGATGCCACCATTCGGCACTGCGAGCTCTACTGTCGCTTCGCGGTGGTCGTGCTGCAGAAGCTCGAGCTGTTCGATGCCACGCTGATCAACGAGAAGCTCGCCACACTGGGCCGTCTCTCGGCCGGGGTGGCCCACGAAATGAACAATCCGCTTACGTTCGTCCTCGCAAACTTGAGGTTGCTCGAGGCGGACCTCCAGGGCGACATGCGTGAAGCCGCCGCGGACGCGCGAGAAGGGGCGGAGCGGCTCGCCCGCATCGTCCGTGACCTGTCCTCGCTGTCGAAAGAGCCGAACCACCTCAGCGCTGAAGACGCCGACCTGGTCAAGATTGCACAGTCGGCCGCCAAGATCGCCAGAAGCAGGACTTCGGCGGTGACCATCAACGTGACCGGGGATGAGCACGTCCCGGTTCGATGCGACCGGATTCGGATCGGCCAGGTGCTGGTCAACCTGCTGACGAACGCTCAGGACGCTTGCGCGGGCACTCCGGAGTCAGGCGTGGTTGTGCGGGTCACACAACGACGAACTTCGGCCCGCGTCGAGGTCGAAGACTGTGGGCCCGGCGTGCCGGCCACCGTGCAGCGACGGATGTTCGAGGCCTTCTTCACCAGCAAGCCCGGAGCGGGAACTGGACTTGGCCTGTACCTCTCCCGCAACTTGGCGCTCGCACACGGCGGCAGCCTCGAGCTCAAGGGCACGGGACCCGAGGGCAGCACCTTCGTACTCGAGTTGCCGCGTCTGGAGCCCGGCGTGAGGCTCCCGGCATCGTCCCCCGCACCCCTGTTCCGCAGCGGACGCCCTAGCGTGCTGGTGCTGGACGATGAGGAGGGCGTTGTGCGCGCGCTCGAGCGCTGGCTCGGCCGCTATGCAGATGTCGTGGGAACCACTGACCCCGAGCACGCGCTGGATCTCGCAACAAGGCGGGATTTCTCCCTGGTGCTGTGCGATCTCCACATGCCGCGCATGACTGGAAAGGAGTTCGTGAAGGCACTCAGGACGCACGACAGGCACTTGGGCGACCGTGTGGTGATCATGACAGGGACTGACGTCGATCGGCCGAGGGGAATGCGTGTAGTCGACAAGCCCTTGAGCGCCGAGCTGATGTCCGAGCTGCTGGGCGTGGCCCGCATAAGCACGCCCCCTCCCGCCCGCTACGGCGGCACCGGATAGCTCATCGGGGCATCAGGTGGCGAGCCCGGCTGCGCGCAGTTTGTGCACATCCGAGCTTCCAGGTAGGCCGTCACACCCTACAGTCTCCAGCCGACGCTCGCAGCGGCGCCGACTTGTGCTATGTGTCGCAGCATCCACCCATCGGCGATGCAGCCAAGCGGCGATGCGGCCTGGCCTGTGTTACCCGCAACTGGATTGTACTACCTGGAAAAGGAAACGTAACGAATGTCAAAGAGAGTGTTTGTAGGCGGCCTTGCTTGGGCCACGGACGAGGCCGGTCTGCGTGCCGCATTTGAGCAGTTTGGGGAGCTCGAGGACTGCAAGCTGATGACGGACCGCGAAACCAACCGCTCACGCGGCTTTGGCTTCGTGACCTTTAGCGATTCGAGCGCTGCGGATGCGGCGATCGAAGAAATGAACGGGGCGGAATTGGACGGACGTTCCCTTACGGTCAACGAAGCTCGAGCACGTACCGGTGGCCGGGGCGGCTTTGGCGGTGGCCCCCCCCCCCGCAACAGCGGATTCGGCGGCGTTGGTGGCGGGCGTGACCGAGACCGCGGCAGAGGCGGCCGGCAGCGACGAGGCGGCCGCTAGGATCATTGGGCGTCCGGGACAACCGCGTCCCGGACGCCGGCGTCCGGCACAACCAGCGTCGCGTCGCCGGTTGCCGCATCCGGCGTTCCCGCTTCCTGCGAGGCGTCGAGCGCGGCGTCGCCCTGCGCGCCGTCCACGCCAGCGTCGCCAGGGTTGACCAGGGTACATGCGATGTCGTTCAAGCTCGCGAAGAACACGGCTGTGCGCCGCACGCAGCCGAGCATGTACGTCTTGCCACCGAGGCCCATGTCGAGCCCGCATCGGTTGTCGGGACGGCAGCAACCCTTGAAACTGTCGCTGAGGGGCATTCCCGTTCTTGGATCCACGACCTGGAGCGTCACGTCGGGGCAGTTGGGATCTAGGACACCCGGTTGGTTGAAGGGGTGGCACTTGTCCACTTCCACGCCGCACGTGTTTTCCACGGCGGTGCAGCAGGTTCGCGCGAACAATGCGAACTCCCCCGGTATCGCGGGGCAGCGCTCGAAGCCGCACATCACCGGCCCCGCCGGCGTGGATGGCAGCGCACCATCCGGCCTCGGGATGATCGCCCCCGACTCCAAACCCATGGCATCGGGCCCTGCACCGGCATCGTCGCCAGCGTCGATATCTGCAATGGGGTCATCGCCACAACTGCAGCCCGACAGGACGCCTGCGGCGAGCACCCAACCCACAAGAACCGCTGCATGACGCCTCCCAGGGCCACGACCCGCCCCGGTTTCGCCCGACCTCACGCATGCCCCCGACTTCACGTAGCGCGAGTGCGTGTTTGATTGCCCTGAGATTCGAGTCATCATCCCTAGCAAATAGACCGAATGCAGAGCGTGCTCAAGCCAGCCGCCCAGCAAGGGCTACTTCGGGCTGGTCCAGCGCCTTAGGATAGCCTAGGACAACCGCGCCGTGCCGGAGCTTCTCGATTGGATCACGCAAGCGCTCGCCCGCTATGGCGTCCCGCCCAGCGCGGGGCGTCTCGCGGCACAGACAGTGTTTGTATTCGGCGTGGTCATCGCCAGCCTGATCGCGAACCTGCTTGCCCGCCGCTGGCTCCTGCACTGGATCAGGGCTTTCGTCGGCAAGACCAAGACGACCTGGGATGATGCGCTCGTCGCGCGGGGCGTCTTCGACAGATTGGCCCGCATCGCTCCGGCCGCGGTGCTCTACAGCCTGCTGCCGCTGGCTGTGCCGGAGCAAGCGGACCTGCAGGCCGCCATTCACCGCATCGTCGTAGCCTACATGATCCTGATCGGATCGCTCGCTGCGGATGCGCTCCTTAGCGCGGTGCTGGACGTTTACGAGACACTGGGGATCTCGCGCGCCCGGCCTATCAAGACCTACGTCCAGGTCGCCAAGCTCGCGCTCTATGTCGTAGCAGCGATCTTGATTCTCGCGATGCTGCTCGATCGCTCTCCTTGGGGCTTCCTCACGGGCCTCGGGGCGCTAACCGCGGTCATCATGCTCGTGTTCAAGGACACGATCCTGGGTTTCGTGGGCAGCATCCAATTGATCGCCAACGACATGGTGCGGCTCGGCGACTGGATCGAAGTGCCCAAATACGGCGCCGACGGCGATGTTGTCGATCTGACCATCAACACCGTGAAGGTACGCAACTGGGACAAGACCATCACGACCATACCGACCTACAATCTGATTAGCGACAGCTTCAAGAACTGGCGCGGCATGTCCGAATCGGGAGGCAGACGTATCAAGCGCGACATCTCTATCGACATAAGTAGTGTCAAGTTCTGTACACCGGCCATGCTCGATCGGTTCGAGAGTATCGGGCTCATTTCCGACTACGTCCGGAGCAAGCGCAAGGAGGTGGAAGACCACAACCGCCAGCAAGGAGTGAATCCGGCGCAGATCGCGGACGGCAGGCGGCTCACGAACCTCGGCACCTTTCGCGCCTACGTCATCGCGTATTTGCGACGCAATCCCAACGTGCACCCCTCTATGACCTTCCTGGTACGGCAGCTGCAGCCCGGTTCCACGGGGCTTCCGCTGGAGGTCTACGTCTTTAGTGCGGATCAGGTATGGTCCAGCTACGAGGCGATCCAGGCCGACATATTCGACCATTTGATCGCCGTGATTCCCCATTTCGAGCTGCGCGTGTTTCAAAACCCATCAGGAGCCGACATCGAGCGGGTGCTAGGACGAGTTTCTCGGTAGCTGCTATCTCCAATGGCCGTGCCTGTTTGGTGAACGGGCGAGCTTCGCACCGGCGCTCCGCCGGTCGGCCAATGGCAGCCCACCGATGGTAGGAAGAGAATAGAACCCCTCCGGCCGGTGTTACCGCTTACAACGAGGGAGGCACCCTACCTGGTTTTCCGGGACTGGAGGAGCTTTGCAGCACGCAATCCACGAGCATGAAATCCGCCGGCGTTGGGCGCGATCGGCAAGCTATTTTGGCTGGGTATCGGTGTTGCTGTTAGGTCCCGCCACCGCGACCCCGGCAACAGCGGCGCCCGCGCAACTGAGCCAAGCGATCGCGGACGTGGCGCAGCGCGTCTCGCCCAGCGTGGTGAGCATCCGTACCGAACAGCGAGCTCGTAATGCGGGCCATTGGTTGTTTGGTAACGACGCCAACCCCTGGCGCGTGCGAAAAGGCAACGGCTCCGGGGTCGTGGTACGGCCGGACGGCTATATTCTCACGAACCACCACGTCGTCGCCGATGCAGACGAGATCCAGGTCGCTCTAAAGGACGGTCGCGAGCTGACAGCCGAGGTCGTGGGAACCGATCCCACGACGGATCTTGCGGTGATTCGAGTGCCGGCCGCCAAGCTCCCCGCCACCGCCCTGGCCGATTCAAGCAAGGCCCGGGTCGGCGAGTGGGTGGTCGCGATTGGCTCGCCGTTCGGCCTGGACTACACGGTGACCGCAGGTGTGCTCAGTGCCGTGGGCAGAGGCTCGATGGGTGTCAACAAGATCGAGGATTATCTGCAGACCGACGCGAGCATCAACCCTGGCAACTCCGGGGGGCCGCTGGTGAACCTCCAGGGTGAGGTCCTGGGGATCAACACCATGATCGTGGGTCGGGCCAACGTCGGCATCGGGTTCGCGGTCCCCTCCAATCTCGCCCGGCAGGTGGTCAAGCAGGTCATCGAGACCGGCGAGGTCCGGCGCTCGTGGATCGGCGTAGGCTACCAGGAGCTGACCACGGAGTTGGCCAAAGCGTTCAACGTGCGCGGCGGCCGGGGCGTTCTCATCAACTACGTCGAGCGGGGCGGCCCCGCGGATCGGGCGAAGCTGAAGCAAGGAGACGTGATCGTATCGGTCGATGGGATCGCCTTGAACAAAGGGAAGGACCTGCCGCGGACGATCCTGGCGAAGGAGGTCGGAAGCATCGTCAAGCTCGGGATCGCTCGCCAGGGGCGCATCGTCAAGGTGTCCCTCAAGACTGGAGAACGTCCGGTCAGCGACTCCAGCCGATCAAGACGCGGCAAGGGCACACGCCAGGGTCGCGCGCAGGCCTTTGGTCTGCGTCTGGAGAATCTCACGCCCCAGCTCGCACGCAGGCTCGGTCACCGCGGCAAGGGCCGTGTGGCTGTGGTCCAGGTGGCCCCCGGCTCACCGGCTGCTCGCGCAGGACTGAGCCCCCGCGACATCATCCTGGAGGCCGACGGGAAGGAGGTGCGCTCCAGCGCCCAGGTCCACAGGGCGCTCCAAGATGGCAAGGCGCTGCTGCGTATCGCGCGTGACCAGGGTGTGTTCTACACGGTGCTATCGCTGTCCAACAGCTAGTTCCCGTTCGGAATGGCGCCAGAGCGGCTTTCGTCCTCGGACCGAAGCTCGAAATAGCGCTGCTATTCCTTCGCTCCGCTCCTGCGGGCGCGCTCGCTCTGGCATCCATTCTGAACGGGAACGGGCGTTTCGGAATGGGAACAGCTAGTACCACCGCCAGCGCTCAACGCCGTCGATCGCAATCCCTGGCAAGCGCTACTAGTGCCCCGACGCCGAAGGGGCGAGTTTGCGCGAACGATACGTTGCCTGATACTTCTTGCGGAACTTCTTATGGCACCCCTTGCAGGAGCGTCGTGCTGCCTTGTAGTCCCCCTTCTTGGCCTGCTCGGCGCCCTTCTGGGCGATCGTCAGCCAGTCCTTCTTCCAGGCGGGGTCCGGAACAAACGCTTCCACTTTGGCCAACAGCTCGGCCATCTTTTCCGTGTTCTTTTCCTTGGTAGCGGGCTTGAGGTTGCTCTCCATCCAGTCGTGTAAGGGGCAAGCGCCCTTGGCCTTACACTCGTCGTCCGACGCCTGCGCCTCCCAAACCAACCCCAGGCTCGCGGAAATGGCGATTCCCGATATCAATAGAGATACCCCAAAGCGTGTCATGTCTACCTCGCTCATGTGTTGCCAAGATGGACGCACAAGGCACACGTTTATTCCGCGCGGCGATGCAGCGAGCGCGCCGATCGGTGTGAATACGTCGGTGGCAACTCTAGCTTCTAATGATGCCCCTTGTCGTGGGCCTGCCCGGCGTCCCCCCCATCGTGGGAGTCCCCGGAGCGCTCGCTGTCGTGAGCGCCCTCGTCCTGCCCGCCGCCCTGCTGTCCGCCGCCCTGCTCGTCAGCATGACCGCCGTCGCTATGACCGCCCTTGCCGGGGCCGCCGGCATGCCCTGCTGGCTCGGCTGTATCGCCCTTCACGGCTCCAAGGCTGACCAGATACGCCAGTACCGCCTCCATGTCCTCATCGCTCAGCTTATCGAGCCCGATAGGACGCATGTCGTCGGATCCCTCACGGATTTGTTTGCGCACGTGTCCCGGCAGCAAGCGCTTGTTCAGAAGCGACGGGCCGATGTCCTCCTCGCCGTCCGGATGACACATCCCGCAGACGTCGTCGAAACGCAAGGCTCCGTGCTTCGCATCGGTTGACGCGATCGGTCCCGCGTACTCCGCAGCAACCTCACCGGCATGGCTCGCCCCACCTCCCCGAGCGGCACCGCCGCAGCCAGCGATCAGCGCGATGGCCAGGGCAAGGAAGGAGTGTTTGAGGTTCTTCATGTGCAATCGATGCCTTTCTCAGCGCAGTCCCTTCGCACGCGCTGTGCTAGGTTCTCAGGGCGCGCCGCCCTGCACGGCCGCAGCCGATCGAGTTATTCTGGGACGGGCCCTTGGTTCCACGGGGGCGCAAAGCCTGCCACACTCCGACCGTGAACTCCATGGTTCGCGACGTGCAGTCGATCCGTTACGCCGGCTGCGGACGTGAAGCCGCAGCCAGTGTGCGGTCGGACAGCTGGAGGCCTTGCACGACGGGTCGCCACGCGACAAGGTGAGGACACCGGCCGGCCTACCCTTTGTCGGAAACACTGTGAAAGCGGGAGCTTCGATGGCGTCGCAGCCACGTCTCGTGGGCGCTCACATGACCTTGTGGCCGCATTCGATCGGACGCGACCAGCCCATGGCGCGCGCCTCGGAACGCATGCGCAAGCACGGTGTGCGGCACTTGCCCGTGCTGCACCAGGGGCAGCTGGTGGGCATCGTCAGCGAGCGGGATATCGCGTTGGTCGAGGCATTGGGCCCCCTGGATCCGGACAAGGTGCTGGTGGAGGAGGCCATGACGCCGGAGCCCTACGCCGTTACACCCGACATGCCGCTGGTGCGGGTCGTTCGCGAGCTTTTTCGGCGCAAGTACGGGTGCGCGGTGGTGATCGATGCAGGACACGTCGTGGGCCTGTTCACAACCACCGACGCGCTGCGCATGCTGGGCGAGCTGCTCGGCGACGACGAGCCCGATGTGCCCGCACCCGAGAGAGTGGACTTGCCTTAGCAATAGCCAGGCTAGGCTATGGCTAGCCCCGCAGCCGGGGGTCGGTCCAGGGCGCGCTCGAAACAAACCCCACGCTCCTGTCGGCAACCGGTTCGTAGGGAAACATGCGGCGCACGTGCCGCGCCACGACCCGGGGACCCGTGAGCAGCGAGTGGCGGATGGCGAGCTGTTCCAGCTGCAGGGCCAGCTGCCCGGCGCTCGAGGTCCGCTGCTGTCGGTTGCGAGCGAGCGCGGCCAGCACCGTGGCCTCCACGTCGCTGGGGTAGTCGGCACGGAGCTGCGAGGGAGGCGGGGGATCGCGCTCGACGATGGCGGTCATCACCTGGACGTCCGAACCGGTGAACGCCCGACACCCGGTTGTGAGCTCGTACAGAAGCACGCCGATGGCGAAAACGTCGGCGCGCTTATCCAGGGGCAAGCCGCGCACCTGCTCCGGCGCCATGTAGGCGTACGTGCCCACGGTTCCCAGATCCGGGGTCGTGCGTCCCGAGCTTTGTGCCACGCCAAAATCTAGGATCTTCACTACCCCGTCGGGGGTCACCATGACGTTGTCAGGGCTCACGTCGCGATGGACGATGCGCATGGGCACGCTCGCGTGGTCGCGACGCTCGTGCCCGTGGTGCAATCCCTCACAGAGCTGGATCGCGATGCCCAGAGCCACACCCAGCGGCATGGGTTGTGCCGCGCGTGTCCCCGCCACCTGAAGCTCGCCCAGGGTGAATCCAGGAACGTACTCCATGGCCATGTACCAGTGCCCGTCCGCCAGCCCCAGCTCGAACACTTGAGGAACGCTGGGATGCGAAAGCTCGGCCATGAGTCGAGCTTCGTCCTGGAACAGCCGCAGCGTGCGGGGATCGTCGGCCAGGTGGCGGAACAGGCGTTTGATCACCAGATCGTTAAAAAAATCGGCCTGGCCCCACTGGCGCGCAAGGAACACCTCCGCCTGCCCACCTGCGGCGATCTTCCGAATCAGCTCGTAGCGCGCAAACTGAACGCTCGTCACCCCGGATCAGTGTAGCGCAAAGTCCACCAGCAGACGACGACATCGAACCGAAGCTCGGTTTTGTGTTACAGATGGCGGGTTGTGGAACCCTGCATGGGTTGCCTTGACGAGCAGGTCGTTATCGTTACCGGCGCCGGCCGAGGCATCGGCCGTGCCACGGCATTGCTGTGCGGGAGGGAAGGCGCTCGTGTCCTCGCCGACGACCTTGGCTGCGACGCTGCCGGTCGGGGCGCGGACAGCAGCGTCTCGGATCGTGTTGCCAACGAGATCGTCGCGCTGGGCGGAGTGGCTGTTGCCAGCCACGAGGACGTTTCGGGGCGCGAGGGGCCCAGGCGCCTGACAGAGAGAGCCATGGACGAGTTCGGGCGCCTGGACGCTGTGATCGCGTGCGCGGGGGTTGCACGCAACCGGCAACTGCTCCGGATGTCGGACGACGACCTGGACGCCGTCATGAACGTGCAGCTGCGATCCAGCATCCGGCTCACGCGCGCCGGCGCCCAAACGATGGCGCGCCAGGGAAACGGAGGATCGATCGTTCTGAGCGCCGGTGCCAGCGCCTTGTTTGGCAGCCCGCACCAGAGCAGCTTGACTGCTGCCTTCGCTGGATTGATGGGGTTCGCCCGTTCCGCCGCCATGGAGCTGCGGCGCCAAGGGATTCGGGTCAACACCGTCGCGCCCCTGGCACGCACCCGCCTTACCGAGAACAATCCGGTGTTCAAGGGCATCGGCGCTGACTCCCTGAGCGCTACGCACGTGGCGCCGGTCAACGCTTATCTTGCCAGCCGCCTCTCCGTCGAGGTGAGCGGCGAGTTCGTGGCTGTCGCCGGCTCGCGCGTGTACCTGCTGGCCGTGCGCGAGACCACGGGAATCTTCGCTGATGGAGCAGGCTTTGCCCTGGAAGAGCTGCAGCGCGGCTGGAACGAGATTACCCGAGGCTAGCGGCCCTGGATCGGAAGATCAGCAGCGGAAGATCAAATCTGTGTGATGGTGAAGTCCGTGACAGAGTCACCAGGATCCACGATAGTCACAGTGCCCTCGCCGTCGTCGCTGCTGTCGCTCTCCTCGGGCACCAGAGGAACCGGCAGCGGCAGCTCCAGGAAGGGGTGGGCCGGCGGCGCCTTCTCTTCCCGTTTTCGGATCTGCTCGATGATGAACGGTGGCAGCATGGCATCGATCCTACCTGTAATACGCTATCAGAACTTGTAAGCGGGTCAAACTCCTCCTTACGACCAGTCGGCCCTTGCTACCGGATCGTTAGGGCCCGTCCCAAAATAACTGGTCGAAACCGGCCGTGCAGCTTGCGAAGCTGCTTAGGAATCCGCGGGCAACACAAGACCCGCCCAGCCAGCGCGTTGATGTGGAACACAATGTCAGTGGTGCCTGACCGAGCCCGGGTTCTGACGGCGGTACATATAGGGCGGTGTGCCACCTGTCTGGTGGGGGTCTGCCTCAACCTGGCGGCAGGAACTGCGCGCGCGCAAACCGACTTTGACCCGACCAGCTGGGCGTGGAACGGCTTGGCAGAGCTCGTCGCGCTGGCGAGGTCGGAGCAGCTCGCGGTCTCGACACCCCAACAGCTGCGCGTCGGCGATCTGCGCCCATCCGACGCTATCCTCATCGTCCACCCCACCGCGCCGCTACCCGTGCGCAGCCTGACGTCGTTCCTGAGGGCGGGTGGCCGAATCGGGCTTGCGGACGATTTCGGCAGCGGCAACACGCTGCTCGCCGCGCTGCAGATCGGCCGGCACCCGCCCGGTAGCCGCGTGCAAGGGCAGCTCCTGCGCGGCAACCACAATCTGCTCATCGCGGAACCTCGACTCCCTCACCCGCTGACATGGCAGGTCCAGGCCCTCGTTACCAACCACCCCCAAGTCGTTCACCACCCCGAGCTGCGCCCGCTGTTTGGCTTTGCAGAACGCCACAGCGCCCTGGTCATCGCGGGAGCCGTTGGCGAAGGTCGACTCGTGGTCATCGCGGATTCCAGTGTGCTGATCAACAACATGCTGCAGTTCCGAGGCAA
Organism: Pseudomonadota bacterium; assembly: GCA_022361155.1. Classification (NCBI taxonomy): domain Bacteria; kingdom Pseudomonadati; phylum Pseudomonadota; species Pseudomonadota bacterium. The sequence goes on along the minus strand of JAKSBK010000325.1, from coordinate 13,335 downwards.
CCGACAGTTCGCCAGCAATCTCGCGCGCTACCTCTCCAGGGACGGCGGGCGGCTCTTCGTCGCCTCCGCAGGCACGCACTTGCACGGCGATGCGGCCGGGATGGGTGCCGCGGGAGCGCTGCGAAACCTCGAGCTCTCGCTGCAGCGAATCCAGCGGTTCGTCCCGGACCCGCCGCTGGTGCGTCTGCTCGCAGCACTGCTTGCAGGCGTAACGCTGATCGGCTGCGCGGCGCTTCTTCCCCGTTCGTCCCCCTACGAGGGCGCCGGGCCACCGCTGGCCGCTCCGGTGGGCGGGGGCTTCAGCGGTCGCGTAGCGCTGTTTGGCAGCGTCAAGACCTCGCTCGCGGCGCCGGCGCTCGCCCTCAAGGTCGAGCTTGACGCTGAGCTGCGGCGTCTGCTTGGAACACCGCAGGTGCCAGCGCCCCACGAGGTCTCCGCGACGCTGGGCCGCCTTGGTGCGAGCCCCCACGACGTTCGAAGCGTCGAGGAGCTTCTGTTAGAGTTGGAAAGCCTTCAGCGCGAGAGCGTTGCCGGTCCCCGGATAGGCGCGACCCGACTGCAGGGCATGGTGGCCACGAGCAGACGCCTCCTGGGATGGCTTGAAGACCAAGGCCGAGCCAAATGAGACCCTCCACGATCGAAGATGCGCGCTTGGCCCGTATTGCCGAGCGGGCTGCGGCGGTCATGGACGAAGTCGGGCGCGTGTTCGTCGGCCCCCGTCACCTGGCTGAGCTGCTGATGGTGGCCGTGCTCGGACGTGGCCACATCCTCGTCGAAGGCGTTCCCGGTGTAGCGAAGACCACGCTCGCGAAGGCCTTCGCCACCACCCTGGGCTGCCGCTTCAGGCGGGTTCAGTTCACGCCCGACCTGCTGCCCGCCGACATCACCGGCACCTACGTGCTGTCACCCGCCGAGGGGACGTTCAAGCTGCGAGAGGGGCCCATCTTCGCCCATGTGGTCCTTGCCGACGAGATCAACCGCGCCCCTGCCAAGACGCAGAGCGCCCTGCTCGAGGCCATGCAGGAAGGACAGGTGACCATAGAAGGCGAGACGCGCAGTCTGCCGACGCCGTTCGTGCTGCTAGCCACCCAGAACCCGGTTGAGCAGGCGGGCACGTACCCTCTGCCGGAGGCGCAAGTCGACCGCTTCCTGCTACGCCTGTCCGTGGGCTACCCCAGCCCGAGCGAGGAACGCCAAATACTGCAACGTTTCACCCAGAGCACGCCGCAAGCCAACGCCCTGCTCACCCCCGACGAGGTTCTTGCCATGCAGGAGCTGGTTGCCACGGTGCACGTCGAGCCCCAGGTGCTCGACTATGTCGTACGGCTGTCAACGTTCACGCGCCAACATCCAGACGTGTTCCTTGGAGCCTCGCCGCGGGGTTCCTTGGCGCTCGCACAAGCTGCGCGCGCTCGGGCCCTGCTGTCCGGGCGCAGCTATGTGCTGCCCGACGACGTGAAACACCTGGCGCCCACGGTCCTGGCCCATCGAATCGTACTGACGCCGGAAGGACAGATGGAGGGCGCCGACCCGCAGGCGATCGTGCGCAAAGCCACGGATCAAGTGGCTCTCCGAACTCACCGAACCAACGAGCCCTGAATCCGTGTGGCCGATCGCTACCCCATCCGCCGTGGCCGCGTTCAGCGGCTGTGCTGCCATGTTCGCGCTGGCCATCGCAGCAAACTCCCCCACCGTCGTGGTGTTGGCGGCCGCGCCTCTGATCGGGCTCGCCGGTGCGCTCGCACTGGCCACGGGCGCTGGCCGACGCATGCGACGCGAACGGCTCGAGTTCGCCTGGTGGCTCGACCACAGCACACCGGGGACGCGGCTTGGCGCAGTCGTGCCTGGCGTGCCTTTCCTCGTACGCTGCTACCTCCGCGTTCACGGCAAGCGAGGCTTCGAGCTGGCTCGCCTGCGACCCGTGCTGCCGGCCGGCGTGCGGGTGCTCGACCCGGAGCCCGACAGCATCCGTCTCGTGCCACGCTCACGTACCGAGTTCGCCTTCACGTTTGTCGCGCCGGCCGTGGGACGTCTCGTGCTGCAGGGGCTCTCGGTGCGCTCACCCGCGTCGCTCGGGCTTTTTCAGGCACCGATGTACTTTCCCAATCCGCTGGCCATCAAGGTCTTGCCGCGCGTCAGCACGGCGCGCAGCACCGCCGTCGCCATGGTAGGCGGCCTGCCGGTAGAACGCAGCGGTCAGGCGCTTCGCCAGCGCCAGAGCGGAGGCGCGGAGCTGCGCGAGCTACGCGAGCTGCAACCCGGAGACCCTTTCAAGGCCATCGCCTGGAAAGCGAGCGCCCGCTTGGGCAAGCTGATGGTCAGGGAGGTGGAGCGCGAAGTGCAGGAGACCGCGTACGTGGTGCTCGACGTAAGCGGCAGCATGCGGGGCGGCGAGGTGGGCTCGCGCAAGCTCGACCATGGAGTCGAGCTTGCGGCCGCCGAGGTTTGCAGGTCGCTCGACCGCGGCGACCGCGTCGGCTTGCTGTGCGTGGATGGACGGATCGTGTCGCACGTGCCTGCCAACGACGGGGCTCAACAGACGTTGCGCGTCTACGACGCACTGCTTACAGCCGTCGACGCCGCGGACGCCGATCTGACGCAGCCGACCTTGGACGAGGTCTTGGAGTTGGTGGGAGCGTACGCACGCCGTCAGGACGGGCTCGACTTCGCACGCCGAGGTGCTGGTGTCTGGGATCGTGCTGGACTGGTGGCGTACGCGGAGCGCGCCCTGAGAGGCCAGCCGGGGCCAGCCGTGCAAGCCGTGCAAACAGAGCATGAGGAGGATTCGACTTTGCGGCGCTTCTGCCAGCTGCGTGGCATCGCACTGCGCTACCGTGCAGCGCCATCGGGCACGACCAAGGCGCAGGCGCTGTCGAGCGCGCTGCGCCTGGCAGCCGGGACGCTTCGGCAGCCTCGCTCCATCCTGCTGATCTCCGACCTCGATGGTGCCGCGGATCAGACCGACCTGGGGCCAACCCTCTCTCTGCTCAGAGCTCATGCACACCGCGTGTGCGCGCTCGTGCCGGATGCGGTTTCGTTTGCGGCGGAGGCACGCAACCAGCGCGAGCGTGACCTGCACTACGTGTATGGTTTGCAGGAAGCGCGCCGTGTGCGCCAGGCCAGTAAGCTCTTCGGGCGCCACGGCTTTCCGGCTGTTGTAACCCGGCGGGGCGACCTTCCAGGTCGCATAGTGACACGGGCACACCAGATGCGACGCGTGGCATGAGCTCACATCCGGTCGACAATCCTGGAACCGACGCGTGCTTTCGCGATCCCCGACGGGTGTTGGAGCGCTACGGACTGACCCCGAAGCGACGCTTTTCACAGAACTTCCTGATCTCGCGGCCGGTACACCAAGCGATCGCGGGCGCCGTCGCCCCGGAGCCGCACGAAACCGTGGTCGAGCTTGGCGCAGGGCTAGGCACCCTCACGAGATTCCTGCTCGCAACGGGAGCCCACGTAATCGCCGTAGAGCGCGACCGCGACATGCTGCATGTCCTGGGACAGGAGCTCGAAGGCCACCAGCGGCTGCGGCTGGTCCGGGAAGATGCGGCCACGCTGGATTTCGCTGCCTTGACGAGTCCGCTGGACCACAAGCCGTGCGTGGTGGGCAATCTTCCGTATGCCATCGGCGGTGCGATTCTGCGCAACTTGGTGGCCAACTCGAGGCACGTATCCCGGTGCGCCGTCATGCTTCAGCGCGAAGTGGGAGACCGGTTGCTGGCGGAACCGGGTACGCCCAGCTACGGAGCGCTCACGGTGTTCATCGGTGCAGCGTACAGCGTGCGCAGCGTGCGTTTGGTGCGGCCGGGTGCTTTCTTCCCCCGCCCGCAGGTAGGCAGCGCGCTCGTCTCGCTGACACCGCACGAGACGCCGCGGGCCCTGGAAACCGAAGCGTTTCGCTTGGTGGTGCGAGCCGCGTTCTCTTCTCGCAGGAAGATCTTGCGCAATTCGCTGTTGCGCCTCCCGGGTGGCGAACGGCAGCTCGTGGACGGTGTGCTGAGCGCTGCCGGCCTATCGGGCGAACAGCGCGGCGAGACACTCTCTGTGGAACAGTTCGCTGATCTTGCAAGCGCCTGGGACCGGCACCAAGGCTGACCCTTCCCCTACTGCCTGACGCAATGTACCTCCTGTTCGCGCTGTTCTTGCTTCCCGGGGCTGTGCCTGCCCGAGCAGTGCATGCGGCCTCGACGAGCAGCCCGATCTCGGTGGACGGGAAGCTGCGTGAGTCCGCGTGGAGCGCCGCGCCCGAGCACCAGCTGCGGCGCCAGAAATCGCCGGTCGTGAACGGGCCCGTCACGCAGCCCACGAGCTTTCGCGTACTGGCGGGTCCCGATGCCATCTACATTGGCGTCCGCTGCGAGCAGAAGGTGCCGATCGTGGCTCGGCGCACGCGCCGTGACCGCGACATCGAGTCCGACCGCGTCATCATCGACATCGACAGCAGGGGCCGCGGTAAGGATGCCTTCCATTTCGAGATCACGGCCGGCGGCAGCATGGTGGACGGGATCCGTTACAACGACACGACGCTCGACCTGCAGTGGGACGCGAACTGGATCTCCGCCGTCAGCCGCGATCCCGACGGTTGGACCGTGGAGACCGCGATCCCGCTCCGGGTCTTGCGCCGACCCGCCGATTCCAGCGGCCCGGTCAGGATGCAGGTGCGTCGCTACATTTCCGCACTTGCCGAAACGGACGAATGGGCACGCACGCCGCGCGACAACAGCCAAGAGGTCCGCCGTTACACGCCGGTCCGGGGCCTGGAGCTGCAGAGCTTTCGCTTGACCGCAGACGTGCTGCCTTATGTTTCACCGACCCTGCAAAGCGACCACGAGTCGGGGTTCGCGCCCGGCCTGCGCTACGGAACCAATCTGAAGTTCCGCTTCGCTCCCGATAGCCTGCTCGATGCGACCCTGCTGCCTGACTTCGGCACGGTGGAGGCGGACACCGCGGTCTTCAACTTGAAGACCACCGAGGTGCAGTTTCCAGAGAAGCGCCCCTTCTTTCAGGAAGGTGTCGATCTGTTCACCACGCCGCTCGATGTGTTCTACTCTCGGCGTATCGGATCGCTGACCGGAACTACAGCGGGAACCGTGCTTGATACCGGGTCGCCGGCCCGCGTGCTCATGGCCAGCAAGCTGCTTGCTCGCGCGGGTGAGCGCGGCGCGCTGGGCACATTGGTGGCGCTCACCGGGAAGCGCTACGTCCGGGTCGCCGTCCCGGACACGGGCTTGGTGGCTCGCCAGCAGGTAGTGCCGAGGTACGCCTATACGTTGCTTCGCGGGACCTTCGATCTGCCGTACGCCGGTTATGTTGGGCTGCTGGCGGGTAGCCGCAACGCGCTCGAAAGCGGCCTCGAGGCTCCATGGCCCAGCTGTCCGGATGCTCAACAACCCGTGGCCGGACGCTGCTTCCATGACAGCTACCTGGTGGCCGCCGATATGCTTGCCCGCAGCCGGGATGGTCGGCTGCAAGCCGTCGCGCAGATCGTGGGCACCTACCGCTATGCGGGTACACCCCGCACCCAGTTGGATGGCAACGTGCTGTCTTCCGGCGACCTCGGCGGGGCGGCGCGTGTCCAGCTCAAGAAGACCGGCGGTCGCGTGATCGGCTGGATCAACTACGAGTGGCGCGGCCGCGACGCGGACTGGAACGCTACGGGCTACCTACCGGTGCCCAACCGCCACCACCTCAGGATGCACGTCGCCCTGCAAGACCTGGTGCCGCGTGGCCTCGTGCTCGAGGATCGCTGGCAGGTCGAGCTGTGGCGCAAGATAACCCTCGAGGGTTTCAACGCCGGGGTCGGCTACCAGGCCAACTATCGGGCCAAGTGGAAGAATTTCTGGCAGAGCTTTACCGAGCTGCACTACCGGCCGCGCCATCTCGACAACCGCGAGGCGCGGGACGGCACGCTGGTGCAGCGTTCGGCCCTGGTGGGCTGGGAGCAGATCATCACCACCGATCACCGCCGCAAGGTAGTTGGCGAGCTCGACGGCGTGGTCAAGCTGCGCACTACGGGCGGCTGGCTGCACAACGGCTGGCTCGCAACCGCAACGCTCAACGTCGACGTCGCGGCCTTCGGTTCGCTGCAGCTTCGGCTCGGCATCAACGGGACCTACGACGTGGGGGAGCTGCGCTGGCTCGAGGCGGATTTGGAGCACGAGCTGCGCCGCTTTGCTCGCCTCGACGCCAGGGCGCTCGGCCTGCTGACCCGCGTCAACTACACGATCACGCCCCGTCTCGAGCTACAGCTCTATGGCCAGCTGCTGGGAGCGGGCATCGATCGCTACAACGCGACCACGAGCCCGGCGAGCGCCAGGCGAGTGCTGCTCGATCAGGTGATCGAGCAACCCCGGTTCGGACGCCACCACAGCAATGAGACCCTGCTGATCGTCAATGCCTTCCTGCGCTGGGAGTACTCGCCGGGCAGCAACCTGTATCTGGTCATGACGCGCAACCACAGCGGTTCCAGCGAGGAGAACAGCACGATCATCAATGTGACGCCGCTGAATACACAACGTCCAGCCTATCTTTTCCTGGTCAAGCTGACCTCGCTGCTCGAGCTTTGAGCCGCGGTAGCACCCCCTACCCCTGCACTGCCTCGTCGTCCCGCCCGGCCTCCTCGGCACGTATGTGCTTGCGGAACACCAAGATGCCGATGGGGCAGATGAGCGCCATCAGCGCGATGACCAGCCACAACATCTCGGAGTTGCGCGGTCCTTCCGCCGGGCAGTAGGCCTCCAGCAGCCGGCCAGACAGCATGCCGACGAACAGCTTGGCCACGAAGTACGGAAGCACCGACAGCGCCATGTAGCTGCCCTCCTGTCCCTTGGGCGCGATGGCAGCCGTATATTCGTAGAGGCGCGGGGACCAGATCGCCTCACCGATCGAGAACAGAACCACAAAGATAGCGATCGAGACGTACAGGGGATTGACCGGACCCTCGACGCCCAACCACTGGTGCGCGATCAGGTGCCCCGGCCAGCCGTCCGCCAGGCCCTGAAACCACTCTCGCGGCATGGCCAAGAAGAAGACCGGCAGCGCAGCCGCCGAGCTGCCTACTGCGATCATCGAGTAGGCGCGCATGCCGCCCGTGAGAGCGCCCACGATCGGCGTCAGCAACACGATGATCACGGGATTGAGCACGCCCCATAGCTGCCCGACGGGTGCACCCTCCCCGAGCTCGCGGATGCCGTACTTCGGGAAGGTGTAGTGCATATGAAAGAACACGACACGGATCATCGTGACCAGCGTGAGGAACGCCAGGAAACGATAGAAGTTCGACTGGCGCCAGACGCTGACGAACTTGCTGATCGTACCCTGTGCCGCGTCGCGGATGCTCAGCGCAGTCCCCATCAGCAGGCCGGAATCCCTGTACCTCGGCTGCTGCGCACGAATCTGGATTCCCTCCTCGGTGGCTTCTACGCCGTCGCGCATGAAAAACCAGGTGATCAGCAAGCCGGGCAGCGTCGCTACCGTGGCCCAGAAGAACAGCACCCGATAGGTCGAAAGCTCCATGCCCAGAAGTGTCTGGGTCCCGTACTCGCCCAGTTCCGCGCGCACGAAGTCAAACACCCAACCCGCAATGGCAAACCCCACGTTCATCATCGTGTAAAAGAGCGCAAAGGCCATGGTGCGCTGCCGGACCGTCGAATAGATCTTGAGCGCAGCATTCATGACGGGGACCATCATGGCATGGCCCACCGCCATCGGAAGCATCCCCAAGACAAGCGCCATCCAGACATTGGCCGTGCCGGTCATCATGGCGCGGGAAAGCAAACAAAGCCAGAAACCAAACAGGAATGATTTCTTGATTCCTATCGAGTCGACCAGCGAGCCGACCAGCACCGTTGCCAGGGTCATCAGGGTCGACCAGATGGCGACGGTGTCGCCGGCCTCGGCGTCCGAGAAACCAAGGTCCGAGGACAGCCACAATACCAGGGTGGTGTTCATCAGCCCGTAGGCCACGATCTCGAGGATCTTGGTCAGGTAGATGATCCACAGCTCGCGCGGCGAGCCGCGCATGACCGTAAAACTGGCGATGAAGGAACGCACCTTGAAGATATTCCAGGCTCGGCACGAACGCGGCTCTCCTGGCACCGCGTCCGTCCGGCGGCGGTCGAGGGTGCCAGAATTCAGTTCTTGTGACTACTGCCTGACGTGGAACTTCTGTTTCCGGCCGCCCCCTGCGAGACGAGCGGCTTGCCCGGGCCCGGTTCGAGCTCGGCCCGGATCCTTGGCAGGGCCTCGGGGTTCTCCCGATCTGCACAAGCCATTTTGTGGCGAAGGCTAAGGCTTCAGGTGCCGGTAGCCTTCTGCCTCGAGCCTGTCCAGGGGAACGAAGCGCAGGGACGCGGAGTTGATGCAATAGCGCAGGCCGGTGGGCGGCGGGCCGTCTTTGAACACGTGCCCGAGATGGGAGTCGGCGTGCTTGGAGCGGATCTCGGTGCGCCGCATGCCATGCGACGTGTCGGCTTTGCGCACGATGTTGTGCTCCCGCAGCGGCCTGGTGAAGGACGGCCAACCCGTGCCCGACTTGAACTTGTCCTTGGAGCTGAAGAGCGGCTCACCCGACACCACGTCCACGTAGATGCCGGGCTTCTTGTGATCCCAGTAGGCGTTGCGAAATGGAGGCTCTGTAGCGTTTTGGCGCGTCACGCGAAACTGTAACGGTGTAAGGCGCTTGCGCAGCTCGCTGTCGCTTGCCCGGGCATAGCGCCGGACCCCCGAGACGGGAGGCTGGTTGTCCCAGACGCGCCGCAGGAAACCCTCACGACCGGACCCCTTGCGGTAGCGCTTGTAGTGCGCGCTGTTCTTGCGGTAGTAGTCCTGGTGATAGTCTTCCGCAGGATAGAATGCTCGGTAGCGGGTGATCTCGACCGCGATGGGCTTCTTGAAGCGCCCAGACTGTTCGAGCTTGCGTTTGGATGCGAGGGCAGCCGCCTTCTGGCTGTCGTCGTGGTAGAAGATGCCGGGGCGGTACTGGCGGCCGCGATCCGCGAACTGGCCCCCCGCATCCGTGGGGTCCAGGCTGCGCCAATAGATGGCGAGCAACCTGTCGTAGCCGATCACCTCGGGGCTGAAAACAACCTGAACCGCCTCGGTGTGGCCAGTCCGCCCCGACGAGACCTGCTTGTAGCTGGGGTTGCTCTCAGGGCCGCCCGTGTAGCCCGACTGCACCGAGCGCACACCGGCCAGACCCTCGAAGGGGGGCTCCATGCACCAGAAGCACCCGCCGGCAAACGTAGCCACGGCCTCCCCGCGTTGTGGCCGAACCTGTTTGGGCCTGGATTCGGCGACGCCCAACGAGGGCGCGCATGCGCTCGGCAGAGCCGCCAACGCAAGAGACCAAAGGAACGCAGCACGACAGGACACGGACCTGTACGAAGCCTACACCTTCCCAGAGCTTGCCGCATGGCGTTGACAGCGGCGGCATTCGCTTCGGTGCTCGTGTGCCTAGTCAGGACAAGAACACTGCCGGGACGTGTACGACTCAAGCACATGTACGACTCAAGCACATGTACGGACCTTTCGCCATAAGCACCCACAAAGGCGACCGCATGCTGTGGCGCGAGGAATTAATGTACATTGGTCTACCCACCGCGCCGACCGATTTTATCCGCCGTCACCACTTGTCAGCCGAGGGCAAGCGACTATTCTCGCGCGAAACAGCAAGCCCAAACTCAGCCAGGCAAAGGCCAATCCCAGCCGGGCAAACAAATCCCAGCCCGGGCAAGCAAATCCCAGCCCGGGCAACGTAGTGAGGCACAGCATGAGCAGACTTATCTGGATGGCACCAGCAGCAGCGGTATTCGGCTTGGCCGCCTGTGGCGGCGGCAACAATCCCGCCGGCTCCGGGCCGGCGCCCATGGCACAACCGACGGGTGCCTGCCCTAATCACAGCGCACCGGCACAAATGGCCTGCAGCGAAAGCGGGCCGCGCGACCCCAACATGTGGGCCCGCTGCGCCGGCGGCCTCACCAACGACGATGGCAACGCCGTAGCCGTCGACCAGCAGGGCAACATCTACCTGGGCGTGGGCTACGGGGGTCTCAGCGGCGGAGCCAGGGGACAGATGCAGCTGATGGAGTACATGCAGTGCTACGGGCTCGACCTTGCGGCCCTGGGAAACATCAGCTTCGACGGAATGCCGGCAAATACCGGTGGAGACGAGGATCCGCTGCTGGCCAAGTACGACTCCCAGGGCAATCTGCTCTGGATCCGGCAGGCTGCAGGCATGGGCGCTGAAGGCGAAATCCGGTCGGTCGCGGTCAACCCGACGACAGGCTTCGTGATCGCTGGCGGCGACTTCCGCGGCATGGCGGACTTTGGCCCAGGCAACACGATCACCTCACCGGGCCGGGACATGTTCGTGGCCGAGTACGACCCCAACGGGACGGTGATGTGGGCGCAGACGGCGACGATCCTGCCCGATGCGATGGGCAACGATCGGGCGGACGTCTACGGCGTGGCCGTCGATCCAGGAACCGGTGACATCGTGGTCACCGGCGACTTCCAGGGCGTGATGACCGCCGGCGTTGGACCGGACATGAAGATGATCGCGGCCCAGGGCAACAGGGATCTGTTCGTGGCGGAGTACACGCCGCAAGGGCAGCTGATGTGGCTCGACGACGCAGGGGGCGCGGGCGACGACTCCGTCGGTCGTGGCGCCACCGTCGAACCGGACGGGAGCTTTGTGATAGTAGGGCGCGTGAGCGGCGGGGCGGACGAGCACTTCACGGGCCGCGCCGGCGGCGACGTGATCGTGCACGACTACAGCGGGCAGTTCCGGAGGGGCTCGGACATGGTGCTCGCGCACTACGCGCACACCGGCGAGATCCTCTGGGCCACCCATGCCGGAAGCCCGGATCTCCCCGGAGGCGAGGGAAAACGCACGCGTGGCGAGGGCGTGGGCCATGACAGCCTGGGGAACCTCTACGTGGCAGGCTCCTTCGAGGGCTGCGCGTTCTTCCCCATCATGCCCACCCTACCCAATATACCGCCGCCGCCGGCGCCGCTGGGGCTTGATCCAACAATCTGCGCCCCTCCCCCCGGTCACATGGTGGCGATGGGTCCCCCAGGCAATGAGAGCGACATCTACTTCGCGAAGTACGATGCGAACGGGGTCCTTCTATGGGTCAAGACGGCTGGCGGCCCCGACAGCGACCGCGGCTACGCCATTCATGTGCACGAAGGCGCGGCTGGCTCCTTCTTTTACGTGGGCGCGCGCATACAACAGACGGTTACGTTTGGCAACATAACCGTGATGGGTGGCATCGGTGACGACGGGCAAGGCATCGCACAGTACGATCTCGAGGGTAACGTGCGCTGGGCAACATCGATCGTGGGCAACGGTGACGACAACTTCAACGATCTCGCGATCGATCCCCGCGACGGAGCCGTGGTGGCCGCCGGCAACATCAACGGGACGATCCAGTTCGCCGGCCAGACCCTGACCTCGGCCTACACGGGCATCCGCGACGACGACATCCTGTTGTTCCGTATCCCCGCGACGGGTATGTAAGGGAAACTGGTGCTTGGCAAAGCACCAGTTTCCTAGTGTTCGTCCATCGGGCGCTGTCAGCGCCCGATGGACGCAGAAGCCTCGCTGCCGTCCGCTGAAGGCATCGCGGGGTCGCGCTGCGCCAGCCGAGAGCACAAGCTCGTCAACGCTGCCGTCATCCGTAGCCTCCCGGCAACTGCAGCCTCCGACATGTCGACGCCCTTTTGCGCGTAGCCACGTTCGCTCAGCAGCATCCCAACACGCCGGATTCGAGCGCGTACGGCCTCGGCCGTCATGTCAACCAAGGTGCAGCTCCTCGAGGCGCTTCACGTCGGCTAGATCCTGGGGCCGACCAGCAGCCAGCTTCAGCGTGATCAGACCGGGTCTCGATACCACGCTCAGCCGGCCGCTCTCGAACGGCACCCGGATGCGGCTCTCCCATACACCTCGGACAGCTCCGGCGACCACGAGGGCATCCAGCATCAACGGCTGGCCACCGATCAACTTGCTGAAGCGGTGCATTGTGATGCCGCTCGCCTCGAACGTCATGGGCAGCGCCTCGAACCCGAAGCCGCAGTAGCGTGCAACGTCGCGAAACCCGTCCAGGGACTCGGGCGGCACCAGCACGTCGATGTCTTGCGTGGCGCGCGGCACGCCATGCACGGCCAGCGCCATGGCACCGCACAGTGCATACTCCACCCGCGTCTCGTCCAGCTTGGCAACGAGCTTGGCAAGCTCTTCGTACAAATCCACGGCTACTAGCCTAGCGTCCTGTGTCCGTGATTACGTGCATGAGTCGCCGAGCAATTGGCGACGCTCGAGTCATCGAATCGACGCCGGAATAGCAACGCTATTTCAAGGAGATAGCCCAAAGGGTGATCGGTGGCTCGAGGGGCGTCAAGGCCCCCCAACGCAAGCTTGCCCGACTACTAGTAAATGCTAGCATGAGATCAAATGACAGAACCTAGACAGGTTCAGCTCGCCACACGCGTTGACAGGCGCGTGAAACGCGCTGTCGATCGCTATTGTGAGGGCCACGGCGTGAAACTCAGCCGTTTTGTCGAAGACGCTCTGCTCGATCGACTCGAAGAGTTGGAAGATATCGAGGATCTCAAGGCGCTGCGAGCCGAAACCACCCGACCACTCGAGGATATCCTGCGCGAGCTCAAGCTGGATGAGCTGCTATAGCGTCGAGCTCTCGCGCTCGGCCGAAAAAGCGCTGCGCAAGCTACCCCGCGATGACCTGCGGCACATCGCTGCAGCGCTCAAACGACTCGAGTCAGACCCGCGACCACAGGGCAGCCGGAAGCTCTCGGGCTACGACGACGTACTGCGCATTCGCGTCGGCCGTTACCGAATCATCTACAACATCATCGAAGAGCGCGTCCTCGTAATCGTCCTCAAGATCGGTCACCGGCGAGACATTTATCGCTGACCCGGAACTTCGTTGCGGGTCAAGCGCTCGCTACGCGAGCGTTCGGCGCAAAGCGCCGCCAGTCAAGGGTGCCCCGCCTACTTCACCAAGACCTTGCCGTCCGCGTCGAGCGCCACGACCTTGCCGGCACCGATGGGTACGCTGCGGGCGAGGTCTTTGAGCGAGGCCAGCAGCGTAACCGGCTTGCCCGCAGCATCGAGCAACGGCACGTCCTTGCCGTCCTTGTTCCGCTGGATCATGGGGGCCTTCGCGTCGCCCACCACGAGCACCAAGGCCGCGTCGGGCCTGAGGTGGGCATTTGCCGACGCCGTTGCCTGCTCCAACGTCACCTCACGCACATTGCCCACGTAGTTGTTCCAGTAGTCAAGCGGCAAGCCGAAGTACACGAGCTCGCGAT
>JAKSBK010000324.1 GCA_022361155.1 Pseudomonadota bacterium | reverse complement strand
GACCGTTGTACTAGCGGTCGCTCAGTGCGGCAACACCTGGCAGGGTCTTGCCCTCCAGAAACTCCAGCGATGCCCCGCCACCCGTTGAGACATGCGAGACCCGGTCCGCGACGCCGGCCTTCTTTACGGCCGAGGCGGAGTCCCCGCCTCCAATGATCGTGGTCGCCCCACGCTCGGTCGTTTCAGCCAAAGCCCGCGCTACCGCCATGGTTCCAGTGGCCGCGGCCTCGATCTCGAAGGCACCCATGGGGCCGTTCCACAAGATGGTCTGGGCCTCGGCTATGCGCTCCCGGAAGCGTTCGATCGCCACCGGCCCGATGTCGATCGCCAGCCAATCCTTCGGAATGGCGTCTTGGTGCACGACGCGGGTCTGGCCAAGCGTGCGCTCGGCGAAGTCGCAGCGGTCGCTGACCAGGTGATCCTCGGGCAACACGAGCTTGTGCTGCGCCTTGTCGAGCAGACCCCGCGCGTAGCCCATGCTCTCGTCTTCGACAAGCGAGTTGCCGACCTCGAGGCCCTGCGCCTTCAAAAAGGTGTAGGTCATGCCTCCACCAAGCAGCAGCGCGTCGACCTGCGGCAGCAGGCTTTCGATCACCTCGATCTTTCCGGAGATCTTCGCGCCTCCGATGATCGCCAAAAAGGGACGCTTGGGATCGCTGAGAGCGCGACCGAGATAGTCGAGCTCCTTCTTCATCAAGTAGCCGCAAGCAGCTTGCCCCACATGCTTCGTAATTCCCTCCGTCGACGCATGGGCCCTGTGGGCGCTGCCGAAGGCGTCGTTGACGTACACGTCGCAAAGCGCGGCAAGCTCTCGTGCGAAAGCGTCGTCGTTGCTGGTTTCCTCGGCATGATAGCGCACGTTCTCGAGCAACAGGATCTGCCCGTCTTCCAGCGCTTGCACGGCCGCTTCGGCCACAGGGCCCACGCAATCCGAAACGAACCGCACCTCGCAACCCAGCAGCGCACCCAGGGCCTTCGCGACAGGAACGAGGCTCATCTCGGGGACCCGCTTGCCCCTGGGTCTGCCCAAATGCGATGCGAGGATGATCCGGGCACGCTGAGCCCTCAGATACTCGATGGTTGGCAGCGATGCCCTCAAGCGTTTGTCGTTTTCGACGGTTCCATCCTTGATGGGCACGTTGAAGTCCACGCGCACGAACACGCGCTTGGAGGCGACTTCGAGGTCTTGCACGAAGAGCTTGTTTCCAACGTTCATCACAGCCATGTGCAGCTCCTACGACTACGGTATCGGTCCAGCTCGACACGGATGCGCCGGACCGCTTTGGGGCGCCTGTTGCGCAGGGCGGACGCGCGCAGTCGGCGCTGTAGGGACGGGTCCTTGCAGAGGCCGAATCTAGACACAGGCGCGCACGCTTGTCGAGGCCGCATCTGTTGCGATCCAGCGGGACGCGTCTATCTTTAGGCCCCGAGGGGCTACGAGCGATTCGACCGTTTCGGCCGGCTCCGCAGGCCGGGTCGCACGTCCGGTCATGGGAATACGGATTGATAAGGAACATTTCGACCGAGCGGACCATGCACGCTTTGCTCGGCGTCTCGAAGAAAACCTGGCGGCCCTGCGCTTGCTGTTGGCTCGTCCCGGTTTCGGTGACGGGCCGACGACGCTCGGCGCAGAGCTCGAGGTGTCGGTGGTGGACGCGGCCATGAATCCCTGCCAGCTAGACCGCCGTGTGTTGGCGGAACACCCCGACCCGCAGGTGCAGCTGGAGCTCGATCGCTTCAACCTCGAATACAACATGCCCCCCATCCAGGCGAGCGGGGCTCCCTTCTCGAAACTGCGAACGCAGACCCAGGCTGCGCTCGACTCGCTCGATCGGATGGTGAGCAGCCAGGGCGGTCACGCCGTACCCATCGGGATTCTGCCGACCCTGCAGGAGAGCGATCTCACGTCCTCGGCTCTCACGGACTTGCCGCGCTATCGGGCGCTGTCGGCGGCGATCCGCGGGCTGCGCCAGGCGCCCTTCGAAGTTTGCATCAGCGGGGCGCAGCCCCTGACTATTCGCTGCGATGATGTGACGCTGGAAGGCGCGGCCACGTCGTTTCAGCTGCACCTGCGTGTGGCTCCGCGCGACTATGCAAGGGCCTACAATGCCGCGCAGCTGGCCACCCCACTCGCGTTGGTCGTGGCAGCCAACTCGCCCTTGTTCCTGGGGCATCGCTTGTGGGAGGAGACGCGCATCGCTTTGTTCAAGCAAGCGGTCGATAGCCGCGAGCATGCGAGCTCCGATTGGCGGCCTCCCGCACGCGTTTCGTTCGGCCACGGCTGGGTGCGTGACGGCGCCTACGAGCTGTTCGCCGAAACCGCGGCCCTGTTTCCCACGCTGTTGCCGATCAGCACGGGACAGAACGCGCTCGAGCTGGCACACGGCGGGAGCCTGCCCGATCTTGCCGAGCTGCGGCTGCACCAAAGCACGGTCTGGCGCTGGAACCGTGCCATCTACGATCCCAGCGCCGGGGGGCACCTGCGTATCGAGCTCAGGGCCCTACCTTCCGGCCCCACGCCCATCGACATGGCCGCCAACGCCGCGTTCACCTTGGGACTGACCATGGGCCTGGCGGCACAGCTCGACTGGATGCTGCACGCGTTGCCCTTCGAATACGCTCACTACAATTTCTACCGTGCAGCGCAGTTCGGATTGCGCGCGCAGCTGCTTTGGCCGACGCGCGCCGAACCCTCCCCGCGTGTTTGCGATGCTCGGGAGCTTGCGTTGTCGCTGCTGCCCACGGCCGAGGAAGGCCTTCATGCGCTGGGCGTGGACGAGGACGAAGCCAGGGTGATGCTGGCAGTCGTCCGTGCCAGGCTCGAGACCGGGATCACGGCGGCCCGCTGGCAGATGCGCATGCTGCAGCGTCTCGAAGCTCAGCTTGGCCCAAGAGAGGCGCTGGCGGCACTGGTTCAGCGCTACCTGACCGAGGCGAGCACCGGCAAGGCGGTCCACGAATGGAGCCACGCGCCGTGACACGCCGCGGCGAGCACCCCCCTGACCTGAGGGGCGGTCCCATAGCCGTCTGGCAGTGTCCGAAACCGCATCAGCTTGGTGCCGGCGTGGAGCAGTTCCTGGGCCGGCTGGGGCGACCCACGTGGCTGCACGTTTACGGGCGCGATCGCACACGGACACGCGCGCTGGTGACACTCCAGCACGGCAACGAGCCGTCGGGGGCGCGCGCCCTGCACGCCTGGCTTCGGACCGAACCCGAGCCCGCCGTGGACATGCTGTGCTTGGTCGCCTCGGTGCGGACCGCGCTCAGGCCCCCGGTGTTCTCCCACCGCACCTTGCCCGGCAGGCGCGACCTCAATCGCTGCTTTCGTGTGCCCTTCGTTGGCCCCGAGGGACAGCTGGCCGCGCAAGTGCTGGCGCAGCTCCGGCAGGTGCGACCCGAGGCGCTGATCGACCTGCACAACACTTCGGGCAGCGGTCCGGCCTACGCCGTGGCCACGCGAGACAGTGCTGCATGCCGAGCACTCACCCTGCTTTTCTCTCACGAGCTGGTGCTTACCGACCTCAATCTGGGCGCGCTCATGGAAGCTACGTCAGCCGATTTTCCGACGCTGACGATCGAGTGCGGGGGCGCTCAGGACAGCGCGGCGGATCGCGTGGCGCGGGAAGGGCTCGAGCGCTACGCAACGGCCGATCCACTGTTCGAGCTCGGGGGCGATGGTTCGCTTCCTCGTCTGCTCCGGCACCCCGTACGCGTGGAGCTCCGGCCCGGGGCGGTGCTGCGCTTCGGCTTCGAAGCGCAGCAAGACGCCGACCTCACCTTGCGTTCCGACATCGACACGCTCAACTTCCGCACCGTACCAAGCGGTGAGGTCCTTGGTTGGCTGGGGCCGCGCGGGCTCGACGCCCTGCGTGCTTTCGACACCCACGGTCACGAGCTGGCAGGGTCGCTCTTCCGCGAGGCCGATGGCCAGCTGCAGTCCTTGCAGCCGTTGCGACCGTTGATGATAACGACCAACGTGGCTATCGCTTGCAGCGATTGCCTGTTCTACGTCGTACGGCAGGCCGCCTCGTAGCCAGACCGTCCGTCGTGCAGCTACACGATCGGATTCCGCCTGTGGTGCCGGGGATTCTCCTGCATAGGAGGAATACATGGAATATATTCCACAAGGTGTGAAGAAGACGTAGCAACTTTTTGCCTAATTAGCGCGCGAATAGCGTTTGCTCCTCCCCTGGTAGGGGAGTATGGTCCCCGCGCACATTGGGCCACCTGGATGGATGGCTCCTTCGCCGAGCAGCCGTGCTCGGCAAAGGCTCGAACATGAAAATCCCAGCATTGCTATGCGGACTCACCTTGTTGTTAGCGGCCGGGGCTCCGCTTGCGGCGCTTGCCGACGACCCCGAGCACTTCGGTGTCTCATCGAGGCAGTCCGACGACGACGTGAATACGACCGAGATCGACGACGATGAGCTTGCCAAAATGGTACTCGAGCTCAAGGTTCGACTCGACGATCTTGCGGTGCAGAATGCGGCACTGCGAGCACAGCTGCTCGAGCAAGCGGTCCAGGATCAAACCATGGAAGCGGACATCGGTGCGTTGAGAGCGCAAACCGACGAGATCGACGAGCGCCTCGCGATGGTCGAGCGGCGCGTGGTCAGCGTCGAGTCCGACGCCGCAAGCCTGACGAGCAGGGTCAACGGCATCGGACGCAACGTGGGCGAGGTCGGCGAGTTGCTCGACGGGTTGGAACGTGAAGGGGACACGATAGTTTTTGAGGGTCTCAGTGTGCAGATCCGCAACGGAAGGGGTTCGACCTCGGGCGCCCCCAACGGCAAAGGCAACCTGATTGTAGGCTACAACGAGCCACGGCCGGACACGACACTGGCCGACCGCGTGGGCTCGCACAATCTGATCGTGGGCGCCGGACACCATTACACGAGCTACGGTGGTGTTGTCGCTGGCCTTGATCACAACGCGTCCGGCCCTTGGTCGAGCGTGCTCGGAGGTGTCGGCAATTCGGCGGGAGGCGATCACGCCACGGTGGTGGGCGGTACGGGCAATGTTTCTTCTGCGCCAGGCTCCACCGTCACAGGCGGCGAGGAAAACCTCTCCCAGGGCAGTTACTCGGTGGTCAGTGGCGGCGTGAACAACCGCGCGCTGGATGCCTATTCTTCCGTAAGCGGCGGCTCCGAGAACACGGCCGGCGGAGTGGCTTCGGCGGTCAGCGCGGGCCAGCGCAATCGTGCGGACGGGGATCACGCCAGCGTCAACGGCGGTGTCAGCAACGTGGCTCGGGGCGCAGGCTCGAGCGTGTGCGGAGGCGAGTTCAACTCTGCGATCGGAGCGGCTTCGGCGGTCAGCGGCGGCTCCGAGAACACGGCCAGCGGAGCGGCTTCGACGGTCAGCGGGGGCCAGCGCAATTGGGCGACCGGTCAGCTCTCCAGCGTCAGCGGGGGATTGGAAAAAAAGGCCCAAGATCCCTTCGGATGGGCCGGGGGTAATCTGAGCTCGCCCGACTAGGCGTGGCGCAACACGGGACGTCGGCGCGAAGCGGTATGCGCGCATTCACATCCACAAGCTGTCTCTTGCTCGTCCTTGTTGGCGCGAGTTGCGGGAGAATCGGCTACGATGCGCTTCCTGAGGTCCGCCAGAACAGGAGCGCTGTCGCCGCTTCCGCCGACGCCCGGACACGTACCGCACGCGCGCCGTGGGATGCCGCCCTCGACGCTGCGGTCGATGCGCAGCCCGACGGCGGGCCCCATGCAGCGGATGCGGGGGATGCCATGAGCGACGCGGTCGCGGACGCGACGACCGACGCGGACGTAACCTGTTCGACCGACGGTTGCGGCGTGGCGGGTCAGGCTTGCCGCCAGCCCTTGTGCACGTGTGCCATGGGCACGAGCTGCAGCTTCGACTGTCAGGGCACTGCATCGCAATGCAATGTGGCTTGTGCCGGCAGCAACAGCGCGTGCATGGGTGACTGCAGCAACTCAGGACTGTGCAGCTGCGGTCACGGCAGCAGCTGCGAGTTCACCTGCAGCAACCCGCCCTGCAGCGCCAAGTGCGATGCGATTTCGAGCTGCAACGCCACGTGCGCAGATGGTTTTTGCACCTGCGGCATAGGCAGTACCTGCACGTTCGGCTGCAGCAAGCCGCCCTGCAAGGTGAGCTGTGACGGGAGCAACCCACGCTGCGAGGCCGTTTGCGGAGACGGGATCTGCCTGTGCCGCCAGGACAGCACCTGCGAGTTCACCTGCAGCGATGGGGCGACCGCCTGTGCGGCGCAGTGCATCGCTGGCGCGTCGTGCTTGCTGCATTGCCCCAAGGCAAACGCGGGCACTGCCGCGTGCACGTTCTCGACCTGCTGGGATAGCAGCGGCGCGCTGGTGTGTCCGGGTGGCACGAGCACGGTCTGCGGCCGCCTGTGCCCGAGCCCGCCCGCCCCGTAGGCCGGCTCGTCCGCCGCCACGGGCGATGAATCGTCCAGCGGCTGGCGAAGGGCTTGTTCAGCGGCCCGGGCACAGGCCCGATTCAGGCTGCCCCCTCAAGTTCAAGGCGCCGACCCGCCACCTACTCGTCGCCGCCTTCGAGCCATTAGAAGATTCAGGCTGCCCCCTCAAGTTCAAGGCGCCGGCCGCCGAGCTAGACAACTGGGCCTCCGGACGCCCGAACGTCATGCTTTCGCTCCAAGCCCTGATCGAGACGCCACCCGAAGGTCTGGACCGGTTTGCGCCCTACCCGGCGGTCACCGCCCCTCGAGGGAAGCTGGTTGATGGTGTGCTGGACAGGCACCTGAGGAGCACCTGCCAGGAGCCAGCCGAGCTGCGAGCGGCGGTCTTGGTGGGCCGTCACATCGGCGCCTTGACCCAGCATGTCGTCGGCCGATTGCCCAATCTGGAGCGCGTTCTGCTGGTGGAACCCGACCTCAGGTTGCTGCGCACCCTGCAGCAGTCACCACCGGCGGTCGCCGGTGTGACCAGGAACGACATCTATATCGCCGACGCAGTTGGACCCCAGGCTCCCTACTCCGCCGACACCTACCTCGAGACCTGCCGTTTCCTGCTCGAAGCCGACACGAGCATCGACGATACGCTCGTCTTGTGCGAGCCCGAGGTCGTAGCCAGCAGCGAGCTGCACGCGGCCGTGGCCCGGGCTCTACACGATCTGGCCTTCGACTTCAGCAGCGCGCTGCTGTCGGTGGCGCACGACGACATCCTTGGCGATGCGTTGTTCCGGCGTTGGGCAGATTGGTTGTGCGAGCGGGGTGAAGCCTACCACGCCCTGAAGTTCTACCTGAGACACTGGCGCCGCTTGCCCCGTCCCGAGGTAGCGCACCAGGTGATCAACGCCTGGAGCCGGGTCGGTTGCGTGGCAGAAGTTCGGCGCTGGCTGCCGTTGACCGGTTGCACGCCGGATCAGGCGGCAGCAATTGTTGCCGAGGCCATGCAGCGCGCAGGTCCTGGCCGGGACGAGCTGCTGCAAGGATTGGACGGCACGATCCAGGTCATGGTGCCGAGCTCGCTCCCAAACGCGCGGGCCAAGGCCCGAGTCCGTCGCGTGACCGTGGCCAACGGCTTCATCGTGGATGCTGCGCCCGACAGCGATCTGGGATTCGCGTCCTCCGCCTAAGGCGTCGGGTCAAAATAACATTGCCAGGTCGGCTTTGAGGCGTCCGGCCAGCAAGGCGCGCTGCCGCGCGAATACTCCCTGTATTCAAAGGCGGCGCAACACCGCTGGACGGGATGGATCGAAATCGAAGTGGCGATGTTGTTTTGACCCGACGCCTAATACCGCCCCTGCCGCAACGTCGTGGTTGTAGCTGGTGACACACGGGTTATTCTTCCGCGGCCCCTGACGGTGCGACAAGCAGCTTCGAACGACGCGCGCGTGGGGGTAGCTAGGAGAACGCTTGTATGAAGCGGAACACGTGGTGCATGGGGGTGTTATGGCTGAGTTCGCTCGCCTGCGCCGGGACGCGGCCAAGCGCCGGTGCGCCGCCGCCCTTGGGGGGCTCCCCGAAGCTGGCTGAAACGACCCCGAGACAGCAGGAAGCGTCGAACCAGACCCGGCTGCCGCCGCCACCGCAGCTGCGCCTGCCGCGCACGCTCGTTCCCGAGCGCAACCGGGTGCAACTGGTGCTGGATCCCGCGCAGCCAACCTTCAGCGGTCGGATCCAAATCACCGCGCGTGTGACCCAACCGAGCTCGTTCTTCTGGCTCAACGCTCAGGACATCAGCGTCGAAGCCGCCAGCATCAGCGTCGGGCAGCAGACGCTACCGCTCGAGTGGTCTTCCCAACCCAGGGATTTCGTGGGGCTGCGCGCGCCGCGCCCGATCGCGCCGGGCGTCGTCGTCTTGGACCTACGCTACCGGGGCAAGATAGATGCCCTCGAGACTCACGGCATCTTCAGGCAGCAGGTAAACGACGAGTGGTTTCTGTTCACGCAGTTCGAGCCGCTCAGCGCGCGCCGCGCGTTTCCCTGTTTCGATGAGCCGGACAACAAGGTTCCCTGGCAGCTCACCCTGGAGGTACCCGAGGACCTGGTTGCACTTGCCAACACCCCCGCCGAGCGAACCGAACGGGGCAGCCAAGGCAACAAGGTGGTTCACTTCGCGGCCAGCAGACCCTTGCCCAGCTATCTGGTCGCATTCGCCGTGGGTCCCTTCGCCCTGGTCGATGCGGGCAAGAGCCGCAACGGTACACCGATCCGCGTTGTCGTGCCCCGGGGTCATGAGGGCGATGTTGGCTACGTCACCGAATCCACGGCGTCCGTGCTGGCACTGCTCGAAGACTACTTCGCCATGCAATACCCCTACGCCAAGCTGGATCTCGTGGCGATCCCCATCACCGTTGGCTTTGGCGCCATGGAACACCCCGGCCTGATCACCTACGTCCAGAGTTTGTTGGTCTCGCCACCCGACGAGCGCACCATCAGCTTCCAGCGCCGTTACGTTGCCGTGACGGCGCACGAGCTGGCCCACCAGTGGTTCGGCAACCTCGTCACCATGGACTACTGGAACGATCTTTGGCTCAACGAGGCCTTCGCCTCTTGGATGGGTGCCAAGATCACCCATCAGCTCAGACCGGAGTGGGATGGGGACGTGGGCATGGTGCGCCGGCGTGCACGCGCGCTCAACGTGGATCGGTTGGTCAGCGCACGCAAGATCCGCCAGCCCATCGACTCGGCGCACGACATCATGAACGCCTTCGACGGTATCACCTACAGCAAGGGCGCGTCGGTGATCACGATGTTCGAGGCGTGGGTCGGAGAGCGCGCCTTCCGCGCGGGCGTCCGCAACTACGTGCGGAAGCATGCCTGGAGCAACGCGAGCTCCGACGATTTCCTGCGGGCGATCAGCAACGCGATGGGTCGCGACGTAGGCCGCCCGTTTTCCACGTTCCTCGATCGAGCGGGTGCACCGCTGCTGACGTTTGGGCTCGAGTGCGCGCCCGGTAAGACGGCCCGCGTGAGCGTGCGTCAGGAGCGTTCGCTCCCGCTCGGCTCGCAGGCCCGCGCCGCGCAAGACTGGGAGCTTCCTGTCTGTGTGAGCTACCGCGCGGGCGGCAAGATGGCGCATCAGTGCACGCTGGTGGACCAGCCGAGCGCCACCTTCGACCTCGAACAGGCGAAGGACTGCCCCGCGTGGTTACTGCCCAACCGTGGCATGCGTGGCTACTATCACAGCGCTTTCGAGCAACCGCTGCTAGCCCAACTGCTGCGTTACGGGCTCAACTGGCTCACCGTACCCGAGCTCGTTGGGTTGCTGAGCGACGTCAACGCGCTGGTGGCGGCTGGCAAGGCCGACGCTTCCGTGGCGCTGCGGCTCGTGACACGCCTGGCCAAGCACGAGGACCGGCATGTGGTGAGCCAGTCAGCGGCCATCGCCTCCGGCATCGACGACCTCGTTGCCAAGCGCCTGCGCCCCCACTACGCGCGCTTCGTCAGGCGGATGTTCGGGAGGCGCGCCCGCTCGCTCGGGTGGACGCCCGGGCGCGACGACGACGAGGACATGCGCCTGTTGCGAGGCACGGTACTTTCGCTGGTCACGGACCAGGGCCGGGACCGCAAGCTCGCGCGCGGCGCCACGGCGCTGGCCGGTGCCTGGCTCAAGGATCGCCGCGCGCTCGACCCCAACCTGGTGGGCACCGCCTTGGGGGCGGCAGCCCGTTTCGGCGACGAAGCGCTTTGGACCCGCCTGTACGAAGCGGCCAAAGCCGAGAAGGACCGACGTCATCGACGCCAGCTGCTCGGCGCACTGTCGAGCTTCCGCGAGCCCGAGCTGGTGTCGAAATCCTTGCAGCTGCTGCTGGCGGACGAGTTCGATCCGCGTGAATCCATGGGCCTGCTATTCGGTGCCCTGCGCGATGAGAAGACGCGCCACATGGCCTACCGGTTCGTCAAGGAAAACTACGATCATCTCCTCGAGAAACTGCCGAAGAGACACGCGTCCTCCCTTATCCGCACCGCCTCCGCTCAGTGTAAGCAAGACCTGCGGGCCGAGATAGAAGCCCTCTTCAAACCCAAGATGCAACAACTCCCCGGTGGGCCGCGTACCTACGCCAAGGCCATGGAACAGCTGGACCTGTGCATCAAGCGACGCGCAGCCCAAGCTCCGAGCGTGGCACGCTTCCTCGAACGGTATTAGCTATATCGCGCGCGACAAACTCGGCAATCTCAGTCAGGTCACGCACGCTGCGCGCCGACCATCGGACCGAGCGCGTCTTGCGCCCAGGCATCGGGGGGGTCCCGCAAGGACGGGCTCGCGGCGGGCTTTTGAACGCGGCCTGCTTTCATCCGGTCAAGGCGGATCCCGAGCCCACGTGGCCGGCTGCGACGGTTTCGCTCGCGCACTGCCGGGTCATGCGAGCAATCACTGTCCCAGGACATTGGCACCAAACGCTGCCCTTATGTGAGCGAGGTCGACGCCGAGCGCGTGTTTCGCGATCGGGCTGAGCGCCTGCTCGCCGCCCAGCGCATGAAGGGTCCGGTGCACGTGTGTCAGCGACTGCCCGGGAGCGAGTGCCGCGGCCGGCGACGATGACTCGAGCTCGTAGAAGGACCCAAGAGGGCGGACTCCGGGGGCCGGCGGTCCATCGTTGTAGCTGTTGACCACGTCACCCGCGTAAGGACGACTCTGATGCTCCCACATCGAATTGACATAGTCGTGATGGCCCCTCGGAAACGAGAACTGCACGAGGGTCAGGCTCCCAACGCTTGCATCGTAGCTTCCCATAAGGGAGCAGGCGCGCCTTGCCGAAATACCGATCTTGCTGCGATGCCGGCCATCCCCGCGGAATAACACGACGCCGGGGTGCACTTGCAGCCGCTCGGGCGGCACCTTGCCGAAGTAGGCATCGTTGACAATCGGACCCAGCTCGGACGCATGCCCAGCCCGGAAAGGCAAAGCGACGGTAGTTCGAGGCGAGGCCTGGAACATCCCGAGGATCCAGACCGAGAGCAGGCCCGTGTCCCTGCTCCAGGGACGCTCGCCGGCGTTGGTAATGCGGTTGATCGACTCGAACGCCACGCAGCGCACACCGTCGGGAGGCGTCAGCTCGAGATCGCGCCAGGCCTCTGAAGCGCCAACGAGACGGATCTCCCGGTCCACCATCACCTCGAAGCGAGCTTGCGACCAATTCACAAGCTGCATGCGCTTGCGCATCGCGACCCGATCCCCCTCGGCCCGCACGACGTCGAACGACTCCGTGTCGAAGGGTGCGGGCGTATACCAGTGCTCGAGAACGAACTCCGTCCCGGGCGCGAAAAACAGCGAAAACTGGCCGCCCTCGGGCCCCATCCAGAAGCGATCCTCGCCGCCGTAGGGATTGATGTGCTGCTGGGTTTGCCCGGACGCTATGAGCGACCTGTTGATCCAGCCGAAGCTGTGCTGTTCATCCCCCGTAGCGCTGGTCATCACCCGGCCCTGCAGCTTCGGACACACGGCTGCTCGCGCCTCGCTGCCCGAATCGCCGATGACCAGCACTTCGGTGTGCTTTGCCAGGAAGCTCGTATCCGTGTGGAAGCTCGGCCGCTGATCCGCCATCGGTTGCCTCGTCGGGCTGATGCAACTCAGGCGTCGCGCCCGTGCGCTCGTGCCGGGTCGCCGGGAGCGTCGGGGCCGACGATGAGCTGGACCAGGGGGGACTCGAGCGCGTTCTCGCGCGAGTAACGCTCGCTTACGTCGTTGTAGATCGCCCTGGCCCGACTTCGCTCGGCCACGCCGATCACGCAACCTCCAAAACCGCCCCCGGTCAGACGCGCGGCACCCTGCTCTCCCGCCCGCTCGTTGTAGATGTCGACGAGCCTGTCCACCTGTGGGATCGAGGCCTCGAAGTCGTCCCGAAACGACGCGTGCGCCGCTCGCATCAAGCGCGCGAGCCCGACGAGATCCCGCTCGCTGAGCGCCGCTGCAGCCGCCAAGGTGCGATCGTTTTCGCTGACGACGTGCCTCGCCCGCTTCATGAG
This sequence comes from Pseudomonadota bacterium, assembly GCA_022361155.1. Taxonomy (NCBI): domain Bacteria; kingdom Pseudomonadati; phylum Pseudomonadota; species Pseudomonadota bacterium. The sequence continues at coordinate 374 of JAKSBK010000324.1, read as the reverse complement.
GACGGGGTCCAGCTCGCCGCCGGCCTGCGCCAACCGCTCGGCGCTCACATCCCTCAGGGCGGCCGCATCGAGCGCGCGTGCCGCCTGCTCGCATTCTTGACGGCGCAGGTTGTACTTGCTGTCGCTGAGCTCGCGAGCCACCCCCGAACCGAGGACCATGAAGGCGACGTCCGACGGAATCGGGATCGCCCGCAGCGCAAGCGTGCGGCAGTCGATCAACATCGCGTGCTGCTCAACGCCGACAATGGACGTCAACTGGTCCATGATCCCGCAGCTGCAGCCCGCGAACGTCTGCTCTGCACGCTGGCCGTGCTTCGCCAGCTCGGTGTCGCTGACAGCAAGCGAGAAGAGCGCCCTGAGCGCCTTGGCCACGG